>DASPJI010000001.1:0-2799 GCA_035628695.1 Thermoanaerobaculia bacterium
CACGACCGCCAGCACCGGCAGCGCCAAGTCCGCCACGGCCGGCACCTCGAAGGCCGACAAGAAGGCCGGGACGAGCTCCGCCAAGAAGTCCGAGAGCAAGCCGGCAAAGACGTCTGCCAAAAGTGGCAAGAAGGCCGAGGCGTCCGGCAAGACCGCGGCCAAGAAGGCTTCGAGCTCCGGGGCAGGAAAGGGCGCCGCGAAGAAGAAGAGCTCCTGACCTCGTCCCTGCTCACCTCTCTCGAGCGAGGCCCTCGCTCATCGCGATGCGGTGAGCAGGGCCTCGCGGTCGTTTCAGACCCCGCAAGAAAACTGATCAATCTCTAGGCGTCCCCGGTCAGCGCCCGTCGCGCCGCGGCCAGGATCTTGCGAAAGCCCTCCCGGTCCCGCCGCTCGACCAGCGGCTCCAACTGATCGAGAGCCTCGCGGGCGGCGTTGTAGACCTCGTGGCGGTGCGGGTTCAGGTGCTGGATGTCGATGTAGAGGTCCGGGTCCTCGGAGAGCACCTTCAAGGCGGTGGCCGCCTGGCGGGTGAACGTCGTCGAGGCGCAGGCGTGCAGCTCCGACGGATCGACTCCCGAGCGGATGAGGGCGGTGCCGAACAGCATGTTGGTCAGGTGGGCGAGACCCAGGAGCCATCCCATCAGGCGGTCGTGGTGCTCGAACGGCACCGTCACCAGGCGGGTGTAGGGGTGTGACAGCAACTCGCCGAGCCAGTGCTTCTCCTCCTGGGGGTCGCCGAGAGTCGCGAGGACAAAGGTGAGGGGCTCGTAGAGCGACTTGCCGGGGCCGAACATCGGGTGCAGGGCGAGAGCGCGGACGCCGCGCTGGCGGGCGAGCAACAGCGCCTCCTTGACCGGTGTCTGAATGGAGGCGACCTCCAGTACCAGCCCACGGGGAGACCGCTCCACCACCTGCTGGACCACCTCGCCCGTGCGGTCCAGCGGCACCGCCACCAGGATGGCGGCGTAGCGGTCGAGATCCTCCACCAGGCTCAGGCCGCCGAAACGCCCGGGCGTCGCGGGCAGCGTTGCCAGGGCGGGGTCGGCTACCTCGACGTTGTGACCCTCCAGCTCCAGGAACGCGCGGAACCAGGTGCCCATACCGCCGGCGCCTCCGACGATCAGCACCCGTTCACCGTGCAGTTCCCGCCGTGCGATCCCCACCCGGTACTGGCGTTCCACGGAGCCGCGGATGATCGCCTGGAACACCGCTTCCATCACCTCTTCGGAGACGCCGCAGGCCTCCGCGTGCTGGCGGGCGCGGCTCAACACGCTCGTCTCGACGTCGCGCACCACCACCGGGAGCCCGGCCTCGGCCTTGATGCGGCCGATCTCGGCGGCGAGCTCCAACCGGTGACGCAACAACTCCAGCATGGCGCGGTCCACCTGGGCCACGGCATCGCGAAGGAACGAAAGAGGATCTGATGAATTCATAGAACAGGTCTCCCGCAGTGGGTACGTTCTATGGAGGATGGTGCGCCGGAGGAGGGGAGGGGAGCCGGCTTGCGCCGGCCCCCCCTTGAGATGCCGCGCGGCGTACGGCTGCCGCGGGTCGGATGGGCCTCGGTCAACTGCCAGACGCTTTTCATATAGAGCAAGCTCGATGCCATAGCCCTGGCGCGCCGTGCCTCCTCGGGGAAGGGACCGGGAGAGGGCCCGGCGACCGCTCCCGGTGGACTGTTTCGTGAACACTCCCGTCCTAACGTGTGGACAGGGGACGAGAGGAGCCGGGTGTGTCCGCCGCCTGGCACCTGCCTTGCTGCTCTCCGCCCCGATGACACTGTGCTAGTCTCCCGCGCGCGGAAGCCCGAGACGTGCAGGGTGCCAATGGACGAGGCGGCGATGGGGGCGGGCCCCCTGGCTGATCTCGGCAACGACCATCAAGAGACACTGATGCCCAAACATTCGACCCCTACTCCGGCCACCGCCCCTGCCTCGGGGAAACAGTTCTTCGGCCACCCACTCGGTCTCTCCACCTTGTTCTTTACCGAATTCTGGGAGCGCTTCAGCTACTACGGCATGCGGGCGCTGCTCATCCTCTTCATGACGGCGTCGGCCGAGGCGGGAGGGCTGGGCTTCTCGACCGAGAAGGCGGGCGCCATCTACGGCCTCTACACGGCCTTCGTCTATCTCCTCGCGCTGCCGGGCGGCTGGATCGCCGACCAGCTCATCGGCCAGCGGCGCGCCGTGTTCTGGGGCGGAGTCATCATCGCGGCCGGTCACTTCAGCATGGCCATCGAGAGCATGACGACGTTCTATCTCGGGCTCGTGCTGATCGTCATCGGCACCGGCCTGTTGAAGCCCAATGTCAGCACGATGGTGGGCGAGCTCTATCCCGAAGGCGGGGCCCGCCGCGACGCCGGCTTCTCGATCTTCTACATGGGGATCAACCTCGGAGCCTTCGTGGCCCCCCTGATCTGCGGCCCGCTGGGGCAGCGGATCAACTGGCACTGGGGCTTCGCCGCCGCCGGCTTCGGTATGGTGATCGGCCTGATCCAGTACGCCATCATGGGGCGCTTCCTCGGCGAAGCGGGCCTTCATCCGAACGCCGCGGGCGATCCCGCGGCACGGGCGAAGGGCTTCCGGATCCTCTGGATCGCCGGCCTCGTCACCGTCGTGGCAGGCCTCCTGATCGCCACCGGCACCCTCCGGATCTCGGCGCAGATGCTGGCCAACGCCGCGGGCGTCATCATCGTCTCGCTGGCGCTGATCTATCTGATCTATCAGCTCGTGGCCGGCGGCCTGGACGCCACCGAGAAGAAGCGGATGATCGTCATCTTCGTCCTCTTCATCTTCTCGG
>DASPJI010000002.1:0-7372 GCA_035628695.1 Thermoanaerobaculia bacterium
CGATTTCTGCTTGAGGCTCCGTCCCAGCAGATTGCGCTGCCCGAGCTGGTGATAGATGGAGATCACCTCGTCCAGGAGCTGAAAGGCCTCCTGGAAGCGGCGCTGGTCGCGCCGGAGTGAGGCTTCGAGGTCCAGAATGCGGGCCTTGGCGAGGAGCTCGATCCCGCCTGTCTGGCCGATGGCGCGAGCCTGCTCGAAGGCCTGCTCGGCTCCGGTGTGATCCGCGTTGATACGGCAGGCATTCCCGAGCTGTGCCCAGGTCCTGGCCTTCAGGCTGGCGAGCGACTCTTCACCGACACAGTCCGCCGGGGTGAGCAGGTCGGCGACCGCCACGGCCAGCCGAGCCAGCGACAGAGCCCGGAACACATCCTTGAAACCCTCGGCCTGGCACTCCTCGATCAGGTGCTCGCAGAGCATCGGGCTCCGGTAGCGCGTGCTGTTCCTGATCAGGAGGAGCTGACGGGCGGGCGGGTGCCGCACGAGCTCTTCGAAGAGATCGCGCCCCCGGGCCCGCTCCCGGGCCACCACGGACTCCTGGGAAGCCACCCTCTGGAAGACACGATCGAAGACCTCGTCATAGAGACCGCCGGCCTGTGGCTCCAGCTCCGGTTCGTCGGTCTCTCCCTCGGGCTGCAGCGGCCACCAGGTAGGCCTGGTCGCCGTCTGAAGGTCGAGACCGCTCTCCTGGAGGAGGCGCTCTACGCTGCTCCACTCTTCGGCAGGCGGTCCAGGGTGCCCGTCACCCATGGTTCGTCTTCCTTTTCCCGAGTCCCGCGGAGACCAAGTGCCGGCTCAAGGCCGCCAGGCACCGGGTGGTGATCTTGCTGATGCTCGCGGGGCTGTAGCCAAGGCGCTCCGCCAACTCCGGCGGCTCGTACCCATGCCGGTAGCGCAGGGAGAGGAGCGAGCGGCAACGCTCCGGCAGCCGCTCGATGGCGTCCGCCAGATCCCGCCGCAGGTCCGCGTCCTCCTGGGCCGGCGCCAAAGGCTCGGCGACGATCTCCAGAACCGCCGCATCCACCGCGTCGTAGAGCTTGCGCCGGTGGTCCCGCCAGTACAGCAGGCATTTGTTCCGCAACGTGCCGATCAGCCACGACTCGGCATCCCGGATGTTCTGGCGCTGGTACACCAGAGCCAGCAGCGCCTGCTGCAGGATGTCCTCCGTGTCCTGGGGAGGGATCCGGTAGCGCGCGAAGAGCGTCTTGAGACGGGGACGCACCCTTTGCAAAAACTCTTCGAGAGAGGTCTCGACGTGCGGATGGTCCAGTGCACTCATCGACAGGAGGAGGTTTTGAATGAGTTGATACACTACCACCCTCCTGGATTCTTGTCCAGCCGCGCGCTCCTTTTTCGTGCCGGATGCCCCGGCGGCCCTCCCCTACCTTTCCGGGGGCGTGGGGCCTTCAGCCGGCTTCAGACCGTCGTCCGGAACCTCGGCGCCTCCCAGACGGAAGCGGAATCCGTTGTCATCGATGCGGGCCCCGACCTTCTGCCAGACACGCCCCACCCCACCCAAGAGTTGCGAGACCTGCTGCTCGACCCGTTGCCAGAGATCCTGGCCGCGAGGAGAGCGTACCCGGGGGGCAGCGTCGAGCTCCGAGAAGGGGAGCACGGAGAGGAAGACCGCCAGGGTGAGAGCGGCGGCGACGTGACGACTGTTGCGCTGAGACATCGTATCTCCTTTCTCAAGACCTCCGGAGCTCCAGAGGCTTGCGTCCAACAATAGAGTTTCCGCACACGGGAAAGCGAGGACAGGAAGACGGAGCCAACCTGCCACGCACTGACAGAGTGCGCGAAACTGCTCGGAAAGGGAAAGGATGCCGCGATTAGTCGGCCAGGGAGCCGGGCTGGGCGCCTGCCCCGAGCAGCTGCTCGGTCAGCGCGGCGAGGCACCTGCGGGTCACTTTGCGGATGCTGGAGGTGCAATAGCCCATCCGCTCTGCGGCCTCCGCCGTGCTGCAGCCCAGTCCATAGCGCAGGCGGAGGACCGACCGGCACCGGTCCGGGAGCTGCGCCAGCAGCGCGTCCAGATCGGATCGGAGGTCGGAGAGCTCCTGGGTCGGCGCCTCGGATTCGGCGAGCAGCTCGAGGATCGTCGTGTCGACGAGGTCCCACAGCCGGCTCCTGTGCCTGCGCCAGTAGATGACGCAACGGTTGGAGAGGGTGGCGAGCAGCCAGGCCTCCGGATTGCGGATGCTCCCCGACTTCGACACCATGATGAGGAAGGTCTCCTGCAGGAGGTCCTCGGCGTCTTGGGCCGGTATCTTGTAGCGGAAGAGGATCCGCTTGAGCCTCGGCTCAACCCTCTTCAAGACCTCCTCGAGGGAGAGGGGCTCCAGGCAAGGGGGAGATTCCATCGCAGTCGCTTTAAATGTGGAGGGTAACCTACCAAGTCTCCCGGTGTTTGTCCAGCTTCAGGAGCGGCAGCGAGGGCTCGCTCCCCCACTCGGGCGGCGGCGGAAGGCGGACCCTCTCGATCGGGCTCAGACGGACTCGCTGAAGCGGCTACCGGAATGCTTGCGGGTCCGGTCCAGGTACTCGCTCAGCTCCTGGACCAGACCGAGCGTGACGCTCTCCATCTCGGCCGCCTTCTGGAAGATGACCAGCGCGGTGAGAGCCTCGCGCTGGATCTGACGCGACTGGAAGATGGGCAGCATCTCCTCGGCGAGGCGGCGCATCTCCGCGCTGCGCCCCTGGCGGGCATAGATGCGGGCCAGGTCGAGGCTGACCAGGGCGGCGTCATAGCCGATCTCGCGCTCCACGAGCTCCCTGCGGATCTCCTGGAGCATCGGCTCGGCGCGGGCGAACTGCCCCTGCGCCACGGCGATCCTGCCCTCCACCCAACGGAGGCGCAGGAGGTTCATCTTGTCGCCCATGAAGGCGTAGAGAGGCCGTGTCTGCTCCAGCAGCTGGAGCGCCTCGGCATTCCGCCCGCATTCGGCGAGGTGAAGGATGAGGTTGTGCCGGGCCGCGACCACGAGCCTGGGCTCGGCGGCGGGATCGACCAGAGCGAGCCCGTCGGAGAGCCAGCGGCTCGCCTCCTCCTCGGGCAGGTCGTGAGCGACGCCGCAGAGGAAGCCCCGGGTGACCATCGCCTTGCCGCACAGGTGCAGGTCCCCGTACTTGCGAGCGATCGACACGACCCGGTCGAGCACGCGGAACGCCTCGGGGAAGCGCTGCTGGTTGCCGAGGAGCGAGGCCTTGAGGAGGAGCACCCCCGCCTTCTCCAGGGGATCGCCGGTCCCCTGCTTGAGGAGGCGCTCGGCCCGCTGGAAGCTCTTCTCCGCGGCCTGGAAGTCGGAGCGGATGCGCTCGGCATTCCCCACGGTCGCCCAGGCCCGGGCGGCGAGGTCCCGGGCGCGGCCGTCGCCATAGAGGCTGGCGTCGAGGTGCTCGGCCGTCAGGGCGCCCAACCGAGCCAGCTCCAGAGCCTTCGCGGGATCCTGGAAACCCTCTTCCCGCGCCGCCTCCAGGAGCAGCTCGCACAGCGCCCAGGTGCGGAAACGGGGACTGTTGGCGATCAGCAGCCGCTGGCGGTCGAGGGGGTGCTGCAAGAGCTCCCGGAGGATCCCCGGCGCTTCGCCCTGCTCCACCGACAGCGCGGCCTGCCGCTCTGCCAGCTCCTGCCGCACCTTGTCGAAGACTTCGGAGTACCTCGCTTCCGGCGCGGAATCCGCCCCGGCGGCTCCCGGACCGGCAGGCAGGAAGCGCGCGGCCAGCGTCAGGCAGGCCTCACAGCCCGCGAGCAGATGCCGGACGAGGTCCCGGCTCTTGCCTCGGGACAGGCGGCCCCGCCGCAGCTCCTCCAGATTGGTGGGATCCAGGTGTCTAGCCATCTTGAGGCTCCCCTTGCAACTCCCTGTCGAAACCGACCGCCAGCAGCTGCCGGGTCAACGCGGCCAGGCAGCGGTTGGTGACTTTCCGGATGCTGGAGGTCCTGTATCCCATCTGCTCCGCCACTTCGGTCGGCCCGTAGCCGAGGCCGTAGCGGAGCTTGAGAAGGGACCGGCAGCGGGAGGAGAGACGGCCGAGAACACGGTTCAGATCGCAGGTCAGGTCCTTCTTCTCCTGGTCGGGAGGCTGCGGGAGCGCCAGCAGGTCCAGGATGGCGGTGTCCACCGCCTCACAGAGGCTCCCCCGGCGCTTGCGCCAGTACATGATGCACTTCTTCTTGACCGTGCCGATCAGCCAGCTCTCGGGGCTGCGGATCTTGTCCCACTTGTAGAGAAGAGTGAGTTGGGCATCCTGCAGGATGTCCTCCGCGTCTTCCGGCGGGATCTCGAAATTGCGAAGAACCCGCTCCAGCTTCGGACGGGAGTTCTTCAGGAGAGTATTGAGCGATTCCCGAAGTTCAGGATGATCCAGCGTTGCCATAGACGCGATCGGTACCTTGACGTCCCGCTAGGCTAACACCCCGGTCGCCCCCTGTCCAGATGGAACAGGACTCCGCCGTATGAAGGCCGGGAGGGAGGGGCCGGGAGCCCGCCGGGCACTAGCCGTTGGGGTCGATCCCGGGGCCGTTGTCGCCGGTCCCGCCGGCGGGCGGCGTGCCGCTGCCGGTCGGCGGCGTGCCCTGGGTCGTGGAGGTGGTCCCGTCGTCGTCACCGCCGCCGGAGACAAGGATCTTGCTCATGAAGCTCTGGACGGCGGACCAGGCGTCCCCGAGGACCGCGCCGAGTCCGAAGGCCGGGACATTCGGCAGGGCCAGCGGGGCGGCGTGCGCGGCGGCGTGCGAGGCGACGGGGACGAAGGCGAGCACGAGGCACAGAGCGAGGACGACGAGAGGACGGCGCATTGAACGCATGTTTCCCTCCTGCGAAGGTTCTTCAACCGCTTGTCGTGAGGCTGCTAAAAAGGATATGTGGCCTGGCCGGATAGCTCCGGGACACACTTCCTTTTCGCAGCGCGGCAGAGTTGGAACAGGAGGAGATCTTAAAACAAAAACGGCGGGCGCAAGCACCCGCCGTCGAAATTCGCTGGAATCTCTCGCGGATCAGGCCGAGGCGGCCATGGACGGCACACCCGAGACGCCGGCGGCGGAGAGGCCGGCCGCGGCGCGCAGCTCCGGAGCCCGGCGCACGGACTCCCAGGTGAACCCGTCCTCCTCGCCGCGCCCGAAGTGCCCGTAGGCGGCCGTCTTGCGGTAGATGGGACGGCGCAGGTCGAGGTACTCGATGATGCCGCCCGGCGACAGGGGGAACTGGTCGCGGATCAGGCGCTCGATGTGGCGGTCGCTGATGGTGCCGGTGCCGAAGGTGTCGGCCCGGACGGAGACCGGGTCGGCCACGCCGATGGCGTAGGCGAGTTGGACCTCGACCCGCTCGGCGATGCCGGCCGCCACCAGGTTCTTGGCGATGTGGCGCGCCATGTAGCAGGCGGAGCGGTCCACCTTCGTCGGATCCTTGCCCGAGAAGGCGCCGCCGCCGTGCCGGCCGTAGCCGCCGTAGGTGTCGACGATGATCTTGCGGCCGGTGAGGCCGCAGTCCCCCTTCGGGCCGCCGATGACGAACCGGCCGGTGGGGTTGATGTGGAACACGGTGCGGTCGTCCAGCAGCTCGGGCGCGATCACCGGCCTGATGACCTTCTCGATCACCCCCTCGACGATGTCCTCCTGCGACACTTCGGGGTCGTGCTGGGTCGAGACGACCACGGTGTGCACCCGGGCCGGCTTGATGCCGTCGTACTCGATGGTGACCTGGCTCTTGCCGTCCGGCCGCAGCCAGGGGAGCTCCCCCGAGCGCCGCACCGCCGCAAGGCGGCGGGTCAGGTCGTGGGCCAGGGTGATGGGCATCGGCATCAGGTGCTCGGTCTCGCGGCAGGCGAAGCCGAACATCAGGCCCTGGTCGCCGGCGCCGCCGGTGTCGACCCCCTGGGCGATGTCCGGCGACTGCGGATCGATGGCGGACAGCACCGCGCAGGTCTCGCCGTCGATCCCATACTCCGCCCGGGTGTAGCCGATGTCGGAGACCACCTGGCGGGCGATGCTGGCGAAGTCGACGTAGGCCTTGGTGCTGATCTCACCGGCGAGGAACACCATGCCGGTGGTCACCGTGGTCTCGCAGGCGACCCGGCCGGTGGGGTCCTGGCGCAGGACGTCGTCCAGGATGGCGTCCGAGATCTGATCGGCGATCTTGTCGGGGTGCCCCTCCGTCACCGACTCGGAGGTGAACAGGTGAGCTTCTCGTTGGGTCATCGTCACACCTCAAGCATTTGTCGGACGAACCAGGGCTCGTTTGTGCCGGGCTCGAAGCCGAGGAGAGAAAAGGAAGACACACAGCCACCGTGTCGGCCGGGGCTGCATGCTACCAAAGTGGTCAAAAATGGGTCAACCGGGACGCCGCCCCCGCGGCCGCGGTCCGGCTGGCGGCCGGGCCGGGCGCGGGGCCCTGCTAGCGGACCGGCCGGCTCTCGAGCACGCCGTAGAAGAGAGTCGAGATACAGTGCAGGGTCGAGACCGCGATCGCCCGCCGCCGCGTCTCGAGGCCGCCGGTGAGCGAGCTGATCATGCCGCCGCTCTTGCGGGTGCCCGGTACGGCGAACGGGACCTGATCGCTGTCGAGCCCGGCGACGAGCCGGTCCGGGAGCTGGATGGAGCCGCTCGAGCCCCAGGCCTCTCCCAGGAGGCCGCGCACCACGGTCCAGTTGCGCACGAAGTAGCAGACCTTGCCGTCCACTTCGAGCGAGTGGATGCCACCCTCGGTGGCGATGTAGAAGTGGTAGGTGTCCGCCAGGGACTTCTCCAGCTCGACGACGCGTTGCCGCGCCAGCCGGAGAACCTCCTCGTCGGAGAACGGGAGGCCCACGGGGGCCTCCTCGACCGTCTGGGGGACCACGGCGACCGAGACGATCCGGTCGAGGCCGTCGTGGAAGAAGCGGAGGAGGCCGTCACGCACCCCGAGGAGCTTGTCCGGAGTGTGGCCCGCCACCGCCACCTCGACGCCCCGTTGGAGCCTTTGCCAGAAGTTCTTAAGATCCGTGCTCATGATCGTCAGTCGTCAAAATCGAAGGCTGAAGGATATTCGGCGCCTCCGGCGAAGTAAAGGAGCGCAGGCGCTGCTGGAGGGCCCCCACCTGGTCGCCGAGGCTCTCGCCGGCGGGCTGGCGCTGGAAACGGCGCTGGCGACCCCGGACTTCCTGGCCTCCTCCGAAGGGGCCGGGCTGGCCCGCGGCCTCCACGGCCGGGGGGTAGAGATCCTGGAGGTGGAGGCCGGGCTGCTCGCCGAACTGACCGACGCCGACTCCCCCCGCGGCATCCTGGCGGTGGCCTCCCTCCCCCGCCGGGGCGTCGACGCGCTGCCGGTGCGCGACGGCGCCGCCTACCTCTACCTCGAGGGGCTCCAGGACCCGGGGAACCTCGGCGCCCTGGCCCGGG
>DASPJI010000003.1:0-3011 GCA_035628695.1 Thermoanaerobaculia bacterium
GAGGCGATCTCGGAGGCGATGCTCTGGGTCGCGCTGGTGCAGCTCGGTCACGGCAAGTACCAGCGGCGCATCCAGGCCACCACCACCAGCAAGACCCAGAGCATCGCCTCCGAGATCGCCTCGGACAAGCGCCTCACCCGCCAGATCCTCGACCAGCTCGGCCTGCCGGTGCCGCGCCAGGAGGTGGTCTACGACGCCGGCGAGGCGGTGGAGGAGGCCGAACGGATCGGTTATCCGGTGGTGCTCAAGCCGCTGGACGGCAATCAGGGGCGCGGCGTGTCGATCAACCTCAAGGACGCCGAGCAGGTGCGGGCCGCGTTCGGCGTCGCGCGGGACATCTCGCGCGGCGTGATCGTCGAGTCGTTCCAGCCGGGCAACGACTACCGGATCCTGGTGGTGGACGGCCGGGTCATCGCCGTGGCCCAGCGGGTGCCCGGACACGTGGTGGGGGACGGCCGGCACACCATCGCCGAGCTGGTCGAGACCGTCAACCGCGACCCGCGGCGCGGCGTCGGCCACGAGAAGACGCTGACCCGCCTCGAGATCGACCATCAGGCGCACCGGCTGCTGGCGCAGGCCGGCCTGACGCTGGAATCGGTGCTCCCGGAGGGGGAGGTCTTCTACCTGCGCTCGACCGGCAACCTGTCGACCGGCGGCACCTCGATCGACAAGACCGACGCCATCCACTACGACAACCGGATCATGGCCGAGCGTGGCGTCAAGGCGATCGGCCTCGACGTCGCCGGCGTCGACTTCGTCTCGCCGGACATCAGCCGCAGCTATAAAGAGGTGGGCGGCGCCATCGTCGAGATCAACGCCGCCCCCGGCTTCCGGATGCACACCGCGCCGACCGAGGGCAAGGCGCGGGACGTGGCCGGCCCGGTCATCGACATGCTCTTCCCCAATGGGACCCCCTGCCGCATCCCCATCGCGGCGATCACCGGCACCAACGGCAAGACCACGACCACCCGCATGGTGGGGCACATCCTCAAGCTCGCCGGCCACACCGTCGGCATGACGACCACCGACGGCGTCTACATTGACGGGGTTCTCACCGTGCGCGGCGACATGACCGGCCCGTGGTCGAGCCAGCTCGTGCTGCGCGATCCCACTATCGACACGGCGGTCCTCGAGACCGCCCGCGGCGGCATCCTGCGGTCGGGGCTGGGGTGGAGGAGGTGCAGCGTCGGCGCGGTGCTGAACGTGGCCGCCGACCACCTGGGGCTCGCCGGCATCGACAGCGTCGACGACCTCGCGAAGGTCAAACAGGTGGTGGTCGAGGTGGCGCAGGACTACTGCGTGCTGAACGCCGACGACCCGCGGGTGGCGCGCATGGCCGAGCAGAGCCCGGCCGAGCCGATCTACGTCACCATGGACCGCACCAACGAGCTGGTGCGCAAGCACGTGCTCAAGGGGGGCAAGGCGGTGGCGCTGGAGGAGGGGCTCTCGGGGGCGATGCTCGCGCTCTACCAGGGGGAGGAGCAGATCCCGCTGGTGCTGGCCCGGCAGATCCCGGCCACGGTCGAGGGGCGGGCGCGCCACAACGTGCAGAACGCCATGTTCGCCGCCGCCATCGCGGTGGGCATGGGGGTGGACCTGGAGGATATCCGCCAGGGGCTCCGCACCTTCAGCACCGACTTCTTCCAGGCGCCCGGCCGGCTCAACTTCTACAACGAGTACCCGTTCCGCGTGCTCCTCGACTATGCCCACAACGCCCACGGCATGGAAGCGGTGGCGCGCATGGTGCGGGAGCTGGCGGTGCACGGGCGCCGCATCGGCGTCATCGGCGCGCCGGGCGACCGCCGCGACGAGGACATCCGCGCCACGGCGGCCGCCGCCGCTCCCGCTTTCGACCTCATGCTCCTGCGCGAGGACGACGACCTGCGGGGGCGCCAGCCGGGGGAGGTGGCGGACCTCCTGCGCGAGGGGCTGGTGGGCGCGGGCTTTCCGGCGGAGCGGATCATCCCCAAGGTCCACGAGGAGTCGGAGGCGGTGGAGAGCGCCATGGAGATGGCCCGCGCCGGCGACCTCGTGGTCATCTTCGGCGACCGGGTCACCCGCGACTGGGAGCTGATCGTGGGCTTCGGCAAGAAGGTCGGGATCAGGCGGCGGGACGAGCCCGCGGTCCTCATGGAGGCGCCGGAGGAGCCTGTGCTCGCCGGCATGGGCGGCGAGGACCGGGAGCTGCGGGCGGGCTGAAGCGAAGAGAGGGTCCCCCCCGGACCCTCTCCTCGTCAAACCACTGATGCGCGGCTGATCAGCGGGCAGGGCCCACGATCAGCACCTTTTCCTTCAGCTCCTTCTCCGTGGGCTCCTCGCCCTCGGCAGCCTTCATCGCGAAGCGGATGACGACCTCGTGCTTCTCGCCAGGCCGTGGGTCGTCCAGGCTGGCGTAGGCCTCCCGCTTGGAGAAGCGGGCCACGACCTGCTTGCCGACGCGGCGCACGTCCACGGCCTCGACCGGCTCGGCCTCCTCGTCGGTACCTACCAGGACGATGGAGCGCAGGTCGATGTCCCGCGCGTCCGAGCCGCGCAGGAAGACGTGGACCTGGCCCAGGCTCCGCTCCCAGTTGGTGTTCCAGGAGCCGGGCTGGATGTCGAGGTGCAGCTCGTCCTCGCCCTCGCCTTCCCCCTCGCCCCCGCCGCCGTCCGGCTTGCCGACGATGCGGACCTGATCGGTCAGCTCCTGGGCCTCGTCCTCGCCTTCGATTTCGAAGGTCAGCGTGACGGTGCGGCGCTGGCCGGGCTTGGCGTCCTCGAACAGGCCGATGGCGTCGGACTTGCTGAACGTCGCCACCACCTGACCGCCGGCGAAGCGGGTGGAGCGGGGCGAGATCGACTTGTCCTCATCCTCGCTGCCCGACAGCTCGATGCTGTCGAGGTCGATCTTGCCGGCGTCCCGGCCGCGCACGAACGCCTGGAGGTTGCCCGCGGCGTTCTCCCAGTTCAGGTTCCAGACATCGGGGCGGACGTCCAGCTTGAGCGCGCCGCCGGTGTTGCCCCCACCATTG
>DASPJI010000004.1:0-5015 GCA_035628695.1 Thermoanaerobaculia bacterium
GACGATTTCGAGACGGCGATCCGATGGTTGCGCAAGGGCTTGGGGTTGATCGATTCCACCCGGGAGCGCTATCTGGAGCTCGCGGCGCGGCACAGCCTGATGCTCTACCTCCACGAGTGCGGACACCACCAGGAGGCCTGGTTCCTCCTGAAAGCTTCGCGGTCCGAGTTCCTGGCGCATGGTGGACAGCTGCTGAGCCTGCGGCTCCTCTGGCTGGAGGGCAAGATCCAGCACGCACTGGGCTTCCTGACCGAGGCCGAAGCCGACCTGCTCGCGGCCCGTAGCGGCTTCATCGAGCAGGGGATCGGCTTCAGCGCCGCCGCGGTGTCGCTCGACCTCGCGACGCTCTACGCCGGCCAGCAGCGGGCCGAGGAGATGCGCCGCCTCGCGGAGGAGATGCTCCTCGTCTTCCACTCCCGGGACCTCCACCGGGAGGCGATCGGGGCGCTGATCGTGTTCCAGCAGGCCGTCCGGATGGAGAACGTGGACGCCGACCTCCTCACTCAGATCCGCTCCTACTTGAGGCGCGCCCGAAAGGACCATAAGCTGCGCTTCGAGTACAGTGCCTGAGGGGGCGTGCCGCTCCCTCGGATTTGACGGGAGGGGGAGCGCCCTGTGCAAGAACGACCTGATCGTCCAAGGCTTCTGGTCCTCGGCTGTGGCTTCGGCGGCTATTCACTGCTCACACGGCTACGCTACAACCGCTGGCAGACCACTCTCCTGACCCCCCGCAACTATTTCCTGTTCACGCCCCTGCTCCCCTCGGCGGTCAGCGGGAGCGTCGAGTTCCGCAGCATCCTCGAGCCGGCCCGGCGGCGGCTCCACAAGGTCCAGGTGGTGGAGGGCGCCGCGGAGTCCGTCGATTGGGAGGCGCGGGAGGTCATCTGCACGGCGGCGGTCGGTGGAGAGAGGTTCTCCCTGCCGTATGACTACCTGGTCATCGCCGTCGGGGCGACCGTCGCCGACTACGGAGTGCCCGGGGTCCAGGAGCATGCCCTGAAGCTGTACAGCGTCGAGGACGCCCAGGCGATCCGGCGGGGAATTCTGGAGCAGTTCGCGCGGGCCGAGATCCCGGGGCTGAGCGTGGAGCAGATCCAGCAGCGCCTGACCTTCGCGGTCTGCGGGGGGGGGCCCACCGGGGTCGAAGCCGCGGCCGAGATCCACGACCTCATCCATGAGGAGCTCACCGGCAGCTACCCGGAGCTCGCTCCCCATGCCTCGGTGGTCCTGGTGGAGGCGCTCCCGCGCATTCTCACCAGCTTCGACGAAGCGCTGGGCGATTACACCCAGGTCCACTTCCAGCGCGAGGGTATCCAGGTCCGCACCTCGTCCATGGTCGCCGCGATCCGCGCCGACGGGGTGGAGCTCAAGGACGGCTCCTTTCTCCCGTGTGGCCTGGTCCTGTGGGCGGCCGGGAACGCTCCGGTGCCGTTCATTCGGTCTCTCGGCCTGCCCGTCACGCAACGTGGCGGCCGGCTGATCGTCGACACCTCTCTCCGGGTGCCCGGCCGGCCGCACGTCTACGCGGTCGGGGATTGCGCCGCGGTGGGGGAGCCGCCGCTGCCGGCCACCGCGCAGGTGGCGCAGCAGCAGGGCAAGTATCTGGCCAAGGCGCTGGAGTGGGAACGGCTGGGAGAGCCGGTCGAGCCGTTCACCTTCCAGGCCTCCGGTATGCTCGCCTACATCGGAGCCGGCCAGGCGCTGGCCGACCTGCCGCAGGTCAAATGGAGCGGGCGCGGCGCCTGGCTCTTCTGGCGGTCGGTCTACCTGACCAAACTGGTCAGCCCCGCCAACAAGGTGAAGGTCCTCTTCGACTGGATCAAGGCGAGGCTCTTCGGCCGGGACCTCAGCCGCTTCTGAGCCTCACGTCTTCACCCCCAGGAAGAGATAGACGGCCAGGATCCCGAAGATCGCCCCCGGGCTCCAGACCGCCACCGCGGGCGGGAGCGCCCCCGCTTCGCCCAGCGTCCTGAAAAAGGCGAATACGCCCAGGAAGACCATCCCGAGGAGGATGGAGAGGCCGATGCCGTAGAGCGCGCCCTGCCGGCCCAGCCGGAACGCGAAGGGGAGGGCGACGAGCGCCATGATCAGCGAGACCACGGGGAAGGCGATCTTGTTGTAGAGCTGCACCCGTAGCTCCGGGACCGGTTGGCCGCTCCTCGCCAGATCCTCGATGTACTTCTTGAGCTCCACATAGCGCATCTGCTCCGGAGGCCGGATCTCCGAGTCGAAGTAGTCCGGGGTCTCGGGATAGCGCACGACCCTGGGCCCTTCCAACTGCTCGAAGTCGCTCACCTCGACACCCTGGAAGGCGCGCGCCCAGCCGTTCGAGAACATCCACGCGCCGTCGCCGACGTAGCGGGCGTCCTGGGCATAGAGCCGCCGTGACAGCCGGTGCGCCCCGTCGAAATCGAACACCTGCAGACGCTGGAGGGTCTGTGCCCGGGGGTCGTAATGCATGTAGTTGTAGATGTAGCGGCCCTGGCCGAACAGCCACTGGCGGTCGGCCCTGCGATAGGTACGGGCGGTCTCGCGGCCGCGGATGCGGTCCTTGAGCTGAGCGACCTTCTCGTTGGACGCCGGCAGGACCTCCGAGGCGATGTAGCCACAGAACAGGGTGATCAGCAGCGACGCCGCCACGGCGGGCAGGGAGAGCCGGTAGAGGCTGGTGCCGAGCGCCTTGCAAGCCGTGATCTCATTGGTGCGCGCCAGGAGGCTGAAGGTCATCAGGGTGGTGACCAGGACGACGATGGGCGCGATGTCATAGAACATCTGCAGGGCCGAGTACTTGTAGTAGTCGAAGACGACCCCTCGCCCGATCTTGTTCTTCATGATCTCGTCGATGAGCTCGGAGAGGTCGAAGATCACGAAGAGCGACAGCCCCGAGAAGAGCACCAGGCAGAACACCAGGGAGAACAGGCGGACCACATACCGGTCCATCAGGTTGGGGAAGAGGATCCTGGGCCTCTGGAACCGGAGGACGACTCCGGGACGCACCACCGGCCTGCCGCGCCGGTCCTCCTCCTCCTCGCGCCGGCGGCGCTCTTGACGCCATTGCTCCTTGGTCTTCCTCCTCAGGCGGTCGAGGCGGAGAAGCCCACTCCAGACGTCTTCCCGGATCCAGCGGTCGATGCGCGAGAGGAGGAGGCTCTTGTCCCGATTCCGTCTCATGAGGAGGAACAGCCCGCCGATCGCCAGCAGCACGTTGGGAGACCACATGGCCGCCCAGGGGGGGATCCGGCCGAACCGCGCCGCCTCCTCGCCGTTGCTGAGGAGGATGTAGTAGAGGGCGATGACTCCGATCGAAAGGGCAAATCCCGAGGCCTTGCCGCCGCGGCGGTTGTTGAATCCGAGGGGCAGGGCGAAGAGGCCGAACACCATGCAGGCCATGGGGATCGAGAACTTCTTGTGGATCTCCACCCGCGCCAGGTTCTGCTGCTCCTCGGAGGCGGATGGATCGGAGCGCAGGTCCTGGAGCTCGGCGAGGGTCAGCTCCCGGATCCCCTTGGACACCGAGATCTTCGCCTTCTGCTCGGTGGTGAACTGATCCTCGAGGATGATCTCGAGGCGCCGGTGCCGGATGATCTCGTAGCGGTCGGGGGCGTTCAGGTCCACCTGATGCCGGATAGCGTTGTGGAGCAGCAGGACGACCCGTTCACCCGCCTCGTCCACTTTGATCTCCCCCCAGTCGGCGACGGTGATCTCGTTCTTGTCGGTGGAGGGGAGAGACTGGGCGAGGAAGACGCCCCGCCAGCGGTTCGTCCCCTTCGGGACCTCGAAGACGTAGACGACCTTGCCTTCCCACTCCTCATAGAACACCCGCGGCTGGACCTGCTGTGCCACGGTCTTGGTCGCGATGTCCAGAAAGAGCTGCTGCAGGGCGTGGTTACCCCAGGGCAGCGCGTAGACCATGAGGTACGTGTTGAGGGCCGTGAACACGGCCGAGAGCAGCAGGATCGGCCGGTACAGGGTGAGCAGGCTGATCCCGGAGGACCTCATGGCCACGAGCTCGCTGTCCGAGGAGAGCCGCCCGACGGCGATGAGGATGCCGAACAGCAGGGACATCGGCAGCGTCAGGACCACGATGTTCGGCAGCGACAGGAACAGCAGCTTGCCGACCACCGGCACCGGCAGGCCGCGCCGGATGATCATCTCGGCCGACGTAAACAGGAACCGGATGAGGAGGATGAAGGTATAGACTAGGAAGCCCAGCCCGAGCGGGCCCAGGATCTCGACGAGGATATAGCGGCTCAGTCTCACACGCATCGGACGCATTATATGGAGATGACCCTGCCAGGGAAGGTCCGGCTCGAACGCCGGTTCCGTTTCAGCGCCAGCCACCTCTACCGGCGCCCCGACTGGAGCGAGGAGGAGAACCGGGCCCGCTTCGGGAAGTGCGCCAATCTGCCGGGCCACGGCCACAACTACCGGCTCTATGTGACGGTGAGCGGCGAGATCGACCCGCACACCGGCTTCGTCGTGGACCTCGGGGCGCTCGACGCCTGCGTCACCCGGCAGGTCATCGAGCGCCTGGACCACCAGCACCTCAACGCCGCGCTGCCCGAGTTCGCGAGCGGCGGGCAGATCCCATCCAGCGAGAACCTGATCGGCTGGATCCATGGCCAGCTCGTGCGCACCCTTCCGGAAGGGGCCCGGCTGGTGAAGCTCCGGCTCGAAGAGGACGAGGATCTGGCGGCGGAGTGGAGCTCGGAAGCCTGAGATCCAGGCCGGGTCGCAGCCGGTCGCCGCAGGATGGTTAACATAATGCGCCTTATGCGACTGACGACAGCCGGAAGTTTCCGGCGGCTCCTCGGAGGCCCGGCAGCCCGCCGGAAGCTTCCGAGGGCTTGCCGAAGAGTCCGTCGATGCGTCGAAGACATCGATGAGCCACGGGAGATTACGGCGGCTGGCGGGAAGCTCCGACGGGCCACCGAAGACTTCTCCAAGGCGCCGCAACCTGTGACGGTGCGCCGAAGGCTTCGGTAGCCTGCCGGAAGCTCCGAGGACGCGCCCGA
>DASPJI010000005.1:0-15257 GCA_035628695.1 Thermoanaerobaculia bacterium
CACCCCCACGCCCGACGGCTCCGGCCTCTTTTATCTGAGCCTGGAGCCCGACGGCCTCGACCTGTTCCGGCTCGACCTCGCGGCCCCCCCTTCGGCCATCGCGGCGGCGGACCTCCCGGCGCTGCCGGCCGCGGAGCTGGCGCCGGCCATCCCGCCGCCTCCGCCGGCGCCGCCCGCACCCTTCAGCCTCGCCGAGGTCCCCGCCGGCCGCCCGTACGGGCTGGGACGGCAGGAGATCTCGGCCCACCTGGGCGGTAGCTCCACCTCGTCCGGCAGCGCCTGGGAGCTGGGGGCGCGCGGCGGCGACCTGGTGGGGCGCCTCGGCTACCTGGTCTTCGGCTCCCTGTCGAACGGCGGCTGGCCGGAGGGCGGTGCGGTGGCCGCGGCCTGGCGCGGCTGGCCGGTGACCGTCGGCCTGCACGCCTTCGTCGCCAAGGAGCGCCCGTCGGAGCAGGCGGACGAATGGCCGCGCTCGCCCGACTCCTTGGAGCTCGTCGACGCGCGGGTCCTTGACGTGGACCGCCAGGGGATCGAGCTGTCGGCCGGCTGGGACCGGCTGTGGAGCGGCTGGAGCCAGAACCGGCTCGAGCTCGGCGGCCGGCTGCTGGCGGGCGACGTCGATCCGGCCGCCGGCCCCGCGCTCTCGCAGGAGATCGGCGCGCTCTCGGCCGGCCTCTCCGGCCGCACCTCCCGCGGCCAGTGGCGCCTCCTGCACGGCGCCGTCCTCCAGTACGAGGAGGGGCGCACCGGCGGCGACGGCTGGTCCCGCTACGGCGGCGGCCTGCGCCTCGGCCTCGGCTACGACGACACGGCGCTGCGCGTCACCTGGCGGCGCGACGGCTCGCGCGACGTGGTCCGCGGCTTCGACCTCTACCAGCTCGGCGGCGCGGAGAGCAGCCTGCTGCCGGAGTCGGTGCTGAGCGGCCGGATCACGGTGCCGGCCCTGCCGGTGGGCACCTTCCTCGGTGAGGAGCACGAGGGGCAGCGGGCCGAGCTGACCCTGGGCTTCCTCCCCGGGCCGCTCTTCTACGAGCGCCACCGCCTCTGGTCCGGCGCCGGCGACAGCGAGCGGCCCGACGAGTGGCTGTCGCTCGCCGGCCTCGAATGGCAGTGGTCCCTCGATCCCATCCCCATCGGGCGGATCCCGGCGCTGGACGTGCGCGCCGGCGTCGCCCGCATCCTCGATGTCGGCGTCGAGGGTGCCGGCGAGCCGCTGGAAGGCGACACCCGCTGGTGGCTCACCGCGGTCTGGCGTCCCTAGGAGAGAGATGGCGTGGCGGACCGTCTGTTCATCATCCGGCTGGCCGGCGACTTCTACACCAAGTCGCGGGGCACCCGCCTGCAGTTCCAGCGCCGGCTGGCCTCCAACGTCCGCGACGCCCTCAGGGCCAGCGGCATCCCCCACCGGCTGGAGCGCACCTGGAGCCGCTTCTACCTGGAGACCGAGGACGCCGGCGCGTCCGAGGTCCTGACCCGCGTCTTCGGCGTGCAGTCGGTCTCCGAAGTGGAGCGCCGCCCGTGGAGCACCCTGGACGACGTGGTGCGGGCCGGCGTCGAGGTGTTCGCCGGCAAAGTACAGGGCCGCAGCTTCGCCGTCCGCGCCAGCCGCCGGTCGAAGAATGGGCAACGGGAGGTCTTCGGCTTCGACTCCCAGGCGGTGGAGATCGCCCTCGGCCGCGCCCTGCTGGACGCCGGCGCCGGCCGCGTCGACCTCGGCGCGCCGGAGGTCACCGCCTACGTCGAGCTGGAGCCCGGCGGCGCCCACCTGTTCGAGGACAAGGCTCGCGGCCACGGCGGCCTGCCCATCGGCGTCGAGGGGCGTGCCCTGGCGCTGGTCTCCGGCGGCTTCGACTCGGCGGTGGCGAGCTGGATCCTGCTCAAGCGCGGCGTCCAGCTCGACTACCTCTTCTGCAACCTCGGCGGGACGGCGCACCGGCTGGGGGTGCTCAAGGTGCTCGAGGTCCTGGCCACGCGCTGGAGCTACGGCTCCCGGCCGCGCCTGCACGAGGTCGACTTCCAGCCGCTGGCCGCCGAGATCCAGGCCGGGACCAACCCGCGCAACTGGCAGATCCTGTTGAAACGGCAGATGGTGCGCGCCGGCGAGATCATCGGCCGCCGCACCGGGCGGCTGGCGCTGATCACCGGCGATGCCATCGGCCAGGTCTCCTCGCAGACGCTGCAGAACCTGGCGGTGGTCTCCCAGGCCGCCTCGGCCCTGCCGATCCTCCGCCCGCTGCTCGGCTTCAACAAGGAGGAGATCCTCGCCCTGGCGCGCCAGATCGGCATCTACGAGCTGTCGGCGGCGGTCGGCGAGTACTGCGCCCTGGTGCCACGGAAGCCGGCGACCCGGGCGCCGCTCAAGGAGACGCTGGCCGAGGAGTCAGTCCTCGACCTCGGCCGGCTCGACGAGCTCATCGCCGCACGCCAGACCTACGAGCTGCGGCGGCTCGCTCCGGAGCTCCTGGCGCCGCCGGAGCTGGAGATCGGCCACGTACCGGAAGGCGCCACGGTGCTCGACCTGCGGCCGAAGAGCGCCTGGCAGGCCTGGCACTACCCGGACTCCCTGCGCCTCGACTTCCCGCAGGCGCTCCAGACCTTCGGCTCCTTCGACCGGGAGCGCACCTACGTGCTGGTCTGCGAGGTGGGCCTCAAGAGCGCCCACTTGGCCGAGGAGATGCGCAAGGGCGGCTTCCGCGCCTACCACTTCGCGGGCGGCGCCGGCGAGCTGATGGAGCTGGAGGCCCGGAAGCGCCGCCTGAGCGGCCTGGAGCGGGCCCTGCTCGCGCCCGCGGTGCGCGATTAGACCCGCCGCTCCGGCGCCATCCCCCGCCCCGCCGGAGCCGCTCCCGCGCACTCCGGAGATAAGCCCGGAGATCGGCCCGGAGGGCAAGAAGATGCCGCTTCGGAAGAGTGCAAGAATTTGCTTGCATCTCAATGCGCCAACTCTTATTCTCGATGCCCTTCAATTCGCGGCATGGCAGAGAGCAAAAACCCGGTGACACGCACCGCCCGGAGAGCCGCCCGGCCTGACCGGCAACCACCGCCCACCACCGAGCAGTGGTTCCGCACGCTGGCCGAGACGACCTACACCGCCATCTTCGCCTATCGGGCGGACCGGCTGATCTACATCAACCCGGCGGCGGAGGCGCTGACCGGCTACCCGGCGGCGGAGGTCCTCGGCAAGCCCCCCTGGGAGCTCGCCCATCCCGACCACCAGGCGATGGTGCGCGAACGGACGATGGCGCGGCTGCGCGGCGAGCCGGCGCCGGTCCACTACGAAGTCAAGTTCCTCACCCGCGACGGCCGCGAGCGCTGGTGCGAGCTGACCTCGGCGGTGATGGAGGGCGCCGGCGAGACGACGGCCTTGACCACCGCCGTGGACATCACCGAGCGCAAGCTCGCCGAGGTGGCGCTGCGCGAGAGCAGCGCCCGGCTCGAGCTGGCGCAGCGCGTCTCCGGCGTCGTCACCTGGGAGTGGAACCTGGTGACCGACGAGATGACCATCTCGCCCTACGCCGCCGAGGTCCTCGGCTGCGCGCCGGACGCGGTCTGGGCGACCGGCAGGGAGCTGATCGCCGCGGTCTGCGAAGAGGACCGGCCGGACCTGGTGCGGGCGCTCCAGCTCTGCCTGCGCAGGGGCCAGGACTTCAGCGTCGAGCTGCGCGTCGTGGCGCCCGACGGCCGGCTGGTCTGGCTGGCGGAGCGCGGGCGCGCCCTGCGCGACGAGACCGGCGCGCCGGTACGGCTGATCGGCGTCGCCCAGGACGTCAGCGAGCGCAAGCGGGCCGAGGAGCGGCTGCGCTCGATCGTCGAGGGGACCTCCTCCAGCGTCGGCGCCGACTTCCTGCGCGGCCTGGTGCGCCACCTGGCCGAGGCGCTGGGCGTGCGCTACACCTTCGTCTCCGAGGTGGCGGACGGCGCGCTCAACCGCGCCCGCTTCATCGCCGTCTGGGCGGGCGAGAGCCACGGCGAGCCGGTGGAGTTGGGGCTCGAGGGGACGCCGCTCGAGAACGTGCTCGCCGGGGATCTCTGCTACTACCCCGCGGGCATCCTCGACCTTCCCTCACGACCCCTGGATGCGCTCGGCGGGCATCGAGAGCATGGTCGCGGTGCCGCTCTTCTCCTCGGGCGGCCGCCCCCTCGGCCACATCGGCGTCATGGACGTCAAGCCGCTGCCCCCCGGTCTGCCGGCCCTCTCCATCCTCAAGATCTTCGCCGCCCGCGTCGCCGCCGAGGTGGAGCGGACGCTCGCCGAGGAGGCGCTGGCGCAGGAGAAGGAGCGGGCCCAGGTGACCCTCGCCTCGATCGGCGACGGCGTCATCCGTACCGACGCGGCCGGCCGCATCGACTACCTCAACCCGGTGGCCGAGCGGCTCACCGGCTGGACGGCCGAGGAGGCCTTCCAGCAGCCGGTGATGGAGGTCTTCCGGGTCGTCGAGGAGGGGACCGGCAAGCCGCTGCCCAACCCGGTGGAGCGCTGCCTGCGCGAGGGGCGCGTCATCGAGCTGCCCGGCGCGTCGGTCCTCACCCCGCGCCACGGCGGCGAGCTCGCCATCCGCGACTCGGTGGCGCCGATCCGCGACCGCCAGGGCCGGATCACCGGCAGCGTGCTGGTGTTCAAGGACGTGACCCAGCTCCGCGGCCTGGAGCGCGAGATGCTGTTCCTGGCGCGGCACGACCCGCTCACCGGCCTGCTCAACCGGCGCGAGATCGAGAAGCGCCTCCAGGCCTGCCTCGACACCGCCCGCGACGAGGGACGGCAGCACGCCTTCTTCTACTTCGACCTCGACGAGTTCAAGGTGGTCAACGACATCTGCGGCCACGTGGCGGGCGACGAGATGCTCAAGCAGGTGGCGGCGCTCCTCCAGTCCCGGCTGCGGACGGCCGACTCCCTGGCGCGGCTGGGCGGCGACGAGTTCGGCCTGCTGCTCGAGGACACGACGCTGGAGAAAGCGCGGAGCGTCGGCGGCGAGCTCCAGCAGGCCCTCCGCGGCTTCCGGTTCGCCTGGCAGGAGCGGATCTTCGAGACCGGCGCCAGCATCGGCCTGGTCCCCCTCACCCGCGGCTGCGGCGACCTCGCCCAGGTGCTGTCGGCGGCCGACGCCGCCTGCTACGTCGCCAAGGAGGCGGGCCGCAACCGCCTCCACGAGTACCAGACCGACGACACCGCCCTCGCCGAGCGCTACGGCGAGATGCAGTGGATCCACCGCATCCACCAGGCCTTCGCCGAGCACCGCTTCTGCCTCTATCACCAGAGCATCGAGCCGCTCGGCCCCCCTGCGGACGGCGCCCTGGACGAGCCGCCGTTCTTCGAGATCTTCATCCGCCTGCGCGAGGAGGGGGGCCGGATCGTCACGCCGGGCTCCTTCATCCCGGCGGCCGAGCGCTACCACCTGATCCCGTCGATCGACCGCTGGGTGGTGCACGAGGCGCTGTCGGCCCTCGCCGCCCGCGCTGTCCGGGGCCAGCGGGGGGACACCACCACCCGCTTCGCCATCAACATTTCGGGGCAGTCGCTGGGCGACGAGAGCTTCCTCGACCACGTGCTGGCGGAGATCGAGGCGACCGGCGCCGCCCCCGGCCGCGTCTGCTTCGAGATCACCGAGACCGCCGCGGTCGGCAACCTGGCGCAGGCGATGCGCTTCATCGCCGCGCTCAAGGCGCTGGGCTGCTGCTTCGTGCTCGACGACTTCGGCAGCGGCCTCTCCTCCTTCGCCTATCTGAAGAACCTGCCGGTCGACTTCCTGAAGATCGACGGCGCCTTCGTGCGCGACATGATCGGCAACTCGGTGCAGCGGGCGCTCGTCGAGTCGATCCACCAGATCGGCCGGGTGATGGGCATCCGCACCATCGCCGAGTCGGTGGAGGACCGGGAGACCCTGGACGCCCTGCGCCGGATCGGCGTCGACTACGCCCAGGGCTACGTCCTCTCCATCCCTTCGCCGCTCGACTAGGCGGCGGGCCTGACAGCTCGCCCGGCGCGGTTCTTGCTACTGTGCCAGCCGGGAGCTACGTCTACCATGGCGCTACTTTCTACAGCCAGCATCCTTCCTCTCCTCTCGGGGAGCGAGACCGGTTCCGCGGACCCCGGCGACGACTCGCAGTCCCTGCTCCACGCCGACGACGGCCTGCAGCTCTCGGCCGGCCAGATGCCGCCGATCCTGTGGACCACCGACCGCGACCTCCGTTTCGGCCTCGGCGTCGCCCCCGGCCTGCGCAACCGGCGCTCCTCGGGCAGCCTGGTGGACTACATCCAGGGCTGCGACCCGGACTCCGTGCCGACGCGCGCCCACCGGCTGGCCCTCGAAGGCGAGCCGGTGAGCTTCGATCAGGAGTGGAACGGCCGGCACTTCCAGATCCGCGTCGAGCCGCTGCGCGACGCCGCCGGCCAGATCACCGGCTGCATGGGCGTGGCGGTGGACATCACCGAGCGCAAGCACTCCGAGGAGGCCCTGTACCGGGAGAAGGAGCGCGCGCAGGTGACCCTCGCCTCGATCGGCGACGGCGTCATCCGCACCGACGCCGCGGGGCTCATCGACTACCTCAACCCGGTGGCCGAGCGGCTCACCGGCTGGAGCATGGAAGACGCCCTCGGGCGGCCGGTGACCGAGGTCTTCCAGGTGGTGGACGAGGTGACGCGCCAGCCGGTCGCCGACCCCGTGCAGCGCTGCCTGACCGAGGGGCGGGCCGTGGAGTCGCCCGGCTACACCGTGCTGCTGAGCGCCGGCGGCAAGGAGTACTCGGTGCGCGACTCGTCGGCGCCGATCTACGACCGGAGCGGCGCCGCCATGGGGGCCGTCCTGGTGTTCAAGGACGTGACCCAGATCCGCGGCATGGAGCGCGAGATGATCTATCTCGCGAGCCACGACCCGCTCACCGGCCTGATCAACCGCCGCGAGTTCGAGATCCGCCTGAAGCGCGCCATCCGCAACGCCCGCGCCGAGCGGCGCCAGCACGTGCTGCTCTACCTGGACCTCGACGAGTTCAAGGTGGTCAACGACACCTGCGGCCATCTGGTGGGCGATGAGATGCTGCGCCAGATCACGGCGCTGCTGCGCTCGCGGGTGCGCCGCAGCGACGTCCTCGCCCGCCTGGGCGGCGACGAGTTCGGCGTCCTCCTCGAGGACTGCCCGCTCGACCACGCACGCCAGATCGCCGAGGAGATGCGGCGCACCGTGCGCGAGTTCCGGTTCTGCTGGAAGGACCAGATCTTCGAGGTCGGGGTGAGCATCGGCCTGGTGCCGATCAACCACGACAGCGGCGACCTGGCGAGCGTCATGAGCGCCGCCGACGCCGCCTGCTACGTCGCCAAGGACGGCGGCCGCAACCGCGTGCACGAGTACGAGCTGGACGACACCGCGGTGGCCGAGCGCTACGGCGAGATGCAGTGGATCCACCGCATCCACGCCGCCTTCGACGACCGGCGGTTCCGTCTCTTCTACCAGCTCATCCAGCCGCTGGCGGCGGAGAACTCGAGCCGGGAGCTGCTGTGCGAGGTCTTCGTCCGCATGCTCGACCGCAACGGCAAGATCATCGAGCCGTCGGCCTTCATCGCCGCGGCCGAGCGCTACCACCTGATGTCCAACCTCGACCGCTGGGTGATCAAGACCGCCTTCAAGGCGCTGGCCGAGGCGCAGCGGCGCGAGGTCTCGCGTCCGGTCCTCTTCGCCATCAACCTGTCGGGCCAGTCGCTGTCGGACGACAGCTTCCTCGCCTTCGTCGTCGAGGAGCTGGAGAACAGCAGCGTCGACCCGCGCCGGATCTGCTTCGAGATCACCGAGACCGCGGCGATCAGCAAGCTCGACGGCGCCATGCACTTCATCGGCGCGCTCAAGGCCAAGGGGTGCCGCTTCATCCTGGACGACTTCGGCAGCGGCCTGTCGTCATTCGCCTACCTGCGCGACTTGGCGGTGGACTTCCTGAAGATCGACGGCGAGTTCGTGCAGAACATGCTGGAGGACCGGGTGAAGCGGGCGATGGTCGAGTCGATCAACCAGATCGGCCACGTCATGGGGCTGCAGACGATCGCCGAGTGGGTGGAGAGCCGGCAGACGCTCGAGGCGTTGAGGGATCTGGGGGTGGATTACGCGCAGGGCTACTGGCTCTGCCACCCCCAGCCCCTCGTGCACGACGTCTAGATCCGCTTACTTCCGGACCTCCTGGGCCGTCCCGTTGCGGACGGCCTCGGCCATGAGAACGCGGAGGGCCCGCTCGGCCTTCTCCCCCTCCTCGGCCTGCTGGCGGCCCAGCTCGCCCTGCTGCTCGCCGAGCTCCCCCTGGCGCGCGCCGAGCTCGCCCTGCTGCCCGCCGAGGGCTCCCTGCTTCTCCCCCAGCTCCCGCCGCTTCCGCTCGGTCTCCTCGGGATCGTAGTCGCGCCGCGCCTCCTGCCGTGCCAACGCCCCCTGCTCGCGGCCGAGGGCAGCCTGCTGGCGGCCGAGCTCCGCCTGCTTCCGGCCCAGCTCGGCCTGCTTCCTTCCGAGCTCTGCCTGTTTCTGCCCCAGCTCCTTCTGGCGCTCGAACAGGTCGCCGGCGCGCCGGAGGAAGGCGGCGTCGCGGATCACGTAGGCCTTGCCGCCCTGACGGAACCAGAGCACGTCGCCGTCCCGCTCCAGCGCCTCCTCCATCTCACGGTCGGAGGTGGAGCCGTTCATCGTCACGCTGTCCCCCAGCCGCAGGAAGTAGTCGTCGCCGCCGTCGCCGTTGCGGTAGACGTGGCGGTGTCCCTTGCCGTCGGCGGGGGCCGGCGGAGCGGGTGGGGCGGGCGGCGCCGGAGGGGCCGGAGGCGCGGGGGGCGGACCCGTGCGGTTGCCTCGCTGGGCCGCCGGGGCCGCCTTGGGAGCCATCGCGGGGCGGGCCGCCACGGCGGGGACCGCTTTCGGCGCCGCCTTCGGAGCCACCGCCGGGCGGGCAGCCACGGCCGGAGCCGCCTTCGGGGCCGGGGCGGCTTTCGTCGCCGCCACGGGCTTCGCGGCGCGCGGGCCCTCCGCCTCGGCCGCCACTATGCGGTACGGCACCACGCCGGCCAGCAGGACTACGGGGACGATCCACCAGGCGCCGGAGCGGCGCGATCTCTCGGAGCTGTTCTGCAGCATCTGTAATCTCCTTTTCAGGTTGAGGAACGAGGGGGAGGCGCCCGCGGCGGCCAGTCCGGCCTGGCGCGGGCTGACCCCGAGGCGCACGAGCAGACGCCCATAGTCCTGGGGCGCCGCTCCGAGCAGGCGCAGCACCTCGGCATCGCAGGCCGCCTCGCGGGCCAGGGCGTACTCCCGGGCGGCGAGGGCCGCCAGGGGGTGGAAGAAGAACAGCCGCTCCGCCAGCGCCGGCACCCAGCCGAGCCAGAGGTCGCCCCGGCGCACGTGCAGGGCTTCGTGGCAGAGGGTCATGGTGACCTCCCCCGGGGAGAGGCGCTCCATGGCGTCGCGGGGCAGCAGCACCAGCGGCCGGAGCAGCCCCAGCGCCTGGGGGGTCGCGATGGCCGTCGAACTGCGGAGATCCGGCGAGCGGCGCAGCCCCAGCAGCCGCACCATCTCCGCGAAGGCCTGCCGCATCCAGGGGACCGCCACCGGCTCCGCCCCCCGGACGACGCGCCGCGTCTCGCGGAGCTGCGCCAGGGCGAGGGCGAGATGGAGCCCGAGCCCCGTCAGCCAGACACCCAGGGCGGCCCATCCCCAGGGGAAGCCGGCGGCCGGGGAGGGGGCCGCGGGAGCCGCCGGCGCGACCGGCGCGCTCACCGTCTCCCACACCGGCACTGAAGAAGAAATCACCGGCGCGGCGGGCGCGGCCGTCATCGTCTCCCTAGCGGGCAGGAGCGGCAGGGCCACGGGTTCGGTCCAGACGAGGCCGACCAGGAGCTGGAGGCAGGCCAGCCACCAGAGGGCGCAGCGTAGCGAGGCGGGCAGCCGCGGCAGCAGCCGGCAGACGGCCCAGACCAGGCCGATGAGGACCGCCCCCTGGAGGGAGGCGCGGGCGAGGAGATCCAGAGCCTGCTCAGCGAAGGCGTCCATCTCAGCTCTCCTTCTTCCTGGACTTGAGGCGGTTGACCAGATCCTCCAGCTCCGCCAGCTCCTCGGCCGAGACGTCCCCGGTCTCGGCCAGGTAGTTGACGAACGGCGACACCGACCCCGCCAGGGTCTTCTCCACGAACGACCGTACCGCGCCGCGCATCAGCTCGCCGGGCGACGCGGTGGACGCGTAGCGATAGACGCCGTCCACCGGCTCGCGCTCCAGATGCCCCTTCTGGCGCAGGCGCTCCATCATGGTGAGGACGGTGGACCGCGCCAGGCCCCGCGCCGTCCCGAACCCCTCCACCGCCTCCCCCACCGACACCGGCCCCTGCTCGGCCACGTACCGCAGCAGCGCCAGCTCCTGATCTCCGATGGACTTGCTCGTCATGTCTCCCCTCGTTGACTACATCTGTCGTCATGGTACTCATGACTACAGGTGTCGTCAAGACCCTGATACGTGGGGAGGGAGAGAAAGGTTGCGGGGGAAGCCGCCCGACTCGGGCTTAGCTCGGCCCAGCCAAGCCCAGGTCGTCTTCCATGAGCTTGAATCGTCTCAGATCAGCTCGGCTCGGGGCGGATAAGCTTACCCGCGCCAGATAACGCTATCTGGAACGAAACAAGCTTATCGAGAAGGGGATAGCGCTAGCGGACCCGACTCGAGCTTACCCAGGAAGAGATAACGCTAGCCAGCCCGGGCGAAGCTTATCCGGCGCGACCTGAGCTCAGATGAAGCCGGATAGTCTTGGCGGGGGCAAGCTGGCGTTAGACGGTCCAACTCGAGCGTACCCAGCCGACCTGAGCTTAGCGGGAGCGATCTAAGCTCAGCGGAGCCGACCTGAGCCTGTGTGGGGGCAACTTCGCGCCTGGCCTCTTCATCGGCGGCTTCTCCAGATCTCAGGGTCGCGGGCGCGGTGCAGGATGGCGAGGACCCGGATGGTTTCGCCGTCGATCAGATAGAAGATCCCATAAGGGAACTGCCCTGTCGTGGCCCTACGGATACGGGGGCCGACTCGGGGAAAAAGCTGGGGGTGTGCTTGGAGCGTCGCGAGGACTGCCTTGACTTCGGCGCGGAAGGACTCGCCCAAACCTGGTCGCTGCTCTTCATACCAGCGATAGGCCTCGACCAGGTCGAGCTTCGCCGCCCGGCGGAGCACCAGCCTCATCGGTCAGGCCAGAGCTCGGCTTCTACTTCTTCCCAGGTCTGCTCGTCGTGGGGATTCCGCTCCAGATCGGCGAGTCGTTCATCCAAGATCCGCCTCTGCCAATCCGGGATGGAGACGAACCGGGCCTCGTCCTTGGGCTCCACGCTTTCCCACAGGACCTGGGCGATCTCGCGGCGCTCCTCGGCGGGAAGGTCGAGAAGCTTCTGGAGGTCGGCTCGTGTCATGGAGCTAGTATAGCTTGGCGTCCTACACCAGCTCGAACAGCGGGTCGCCGCCTTCGACGGCTTGGCCGGGGGTGACGAAGACGTGGCCGATGGTGCCTTCGTGCTCGGCGCGGATCTCGTTCTCCATCTTCATCGCTTCGAGCACGACGACGCCCTGGCCGGCCTGGACCTCCTGGCCCTCCTCGACCAGGACGGCGACCACCCGGCCCGGCATGTAGGCGGTCACCTTCTGCTGGCGCCGCCCACCCTTGCCCCCCGCCGCCTGGGCGGCCAGGTGGGTGAGCGGGTCGGCGACCGTGACCGGACTGGTACCCTGGGGGGTGCTCACCCAGTAGACGCCGTCGGCCTGGGGCCGCACCGCCACCTCGTGGTGGGCGCCGTCGAGGCGCAGGCTGTGGACGCTCTTCCCCACGGTGGCCGCCTCCACCCGCCAGGTGCGGTCGCCCAGGGTGACCTCGTAGACGTCGCCGTCGCGGCGGACGCGGACGCGCTCCTCGCGCTCTCCATCGCGGACGATCAGCTCCATGCGCCCTCCCGCAGCGCCTCGCGGCGGGCGGCGAGCCCCCAGCGCGAGCGCCGGCTCTGGCCGCCGGAGGCCGCCGGATCCGCCAGGCTCCGGCCGACGCGCTCGAAGTGAGCGACGGCGGCGGCGATGAGCGGCAGGTCCGCCGGCTCGTCCCCGGGCGGCGGCTGCAGCTCGCCGGCGGCCAGCTTGCGGTCCAGCATGCCGATGTCCATGTTGCCGCTGACGAAATCGGGGTCGGCCAACAGCGCCCGGTAGAGGGGGACGGTGGTGCGGATGCCTTCGACCCGCAGCTCGGCGAGGGCGCGGCCGAGGCGCGCCAGCGCCAGCTTCCGGTCCGCCGCCCAGACGATCAGCTTGGCCAGCATCGGGTCGTAGTAGATGGAGACCTCCGACCCCTCGTAGACGCCGGCGTCCACCCGCACGCCGGGGCCGTCGGGCCAGCGCAGCAGCTCGATGCGGCCGGGCGACGGCGCGAAGCGCTGGTAGGGGTCCTCGGCGTAGAGGCGGACCTCGATGGCATGGCCGCGCGGCCCGTGCGACTGGAGGGCGTCGAACTCCGGCCCCAACGGCTCCCCCTCGGCGACGCGGATCTGGGTGACCACCAGGTCGATGCCGGTCACCAGCTCGGTCACCGGATGCTCCACCTGCAGGCGGGTGTTCATCTCCAGGAAGTAGAACTCGCCGTCCGCCGACAGCAGGAACTCGCAGGTGCCGGCGTTGCTGTAGCCCACCGCCTGGGCGGCCCTGACCGCCGCCGCGCCCATGCGGGCCCGCAGCTCCGGCGTCACCACCGGCGACGGCGCCTCCTCCACCACCTTCTGGTGCCGGCGCTGGAGGGAGCACTCGCGCTCGCCGAGCGACACCACCTTGCCGTGGAGGTCGCCCATCACCTGGATCTCGACGTGGCGCGGGTTGACGATGTACTTCTCGAGATAGACCGAGTCGTCGCCGAAGCTCGCCCCTGCCTCCGAGCGGGCGGCGCGGTAGGCGGCGGGCAGCTCGGCCGCCGAGGGGATCATGCGCATCCCCTTGCCGCCGCCGCCGGCCGCGGCCTTGAGCATGACCGGATAGCCGATGTGCTCCGCCGCCGCCGCCGCGGACTCCAGGTCGGGAAGCGGGTCCTTGCCCCCGGGGACCACCGGCACGCCGGCCGCCATCATCAGCCGCCGGCTCTCCACCTTGGAGCCCATGGCGGCGATCGCCTCGGGCGATGGGCCGATGAACGTCACCCCGGCGTCGCGGCAGAGCCGGGAGAACGCCTCGCGCTCGGAGAGGAAGCCGTAGCCGGGGTGGATGGCGTCGGCGCCGATCCGCACCGCCAGCTCGACGATCGCCTCGGCCCGCAGGTAGCTCTCCCGCGACGGCGCCGGGCCGATCGGGTAGGCCTCGTCGGCGAGCAGCACGGGCAGCCCCAGGCGGTCGGGCTCGGAGTAGATGACGGCGCTACGGATCCCGAGCTCGCGGCAGGCGCGCAGGATCCGCACCGCGATCTCCCCACGGTTGGCGATCAGGACCTTCCGGATGCGCTTCTTCGGCACGTCTGGCGATGTCGCGGGCATAGGGCCGCCTATCTTATAGCAGCGGGTCTCTTCCGGCAGGGCGCCGGCCCCACCAGAAGAGGACGGGCAGGAGCAGCAGCCCCAGCGCGGTCCCGCCGAGGGAGAGCTCGAAGGGGCGGCGGTCGATCCACAACCGCACCCGGTGACGGCCCGCCGGCACCCGGATCCCGGCGCGCTGGAGGTTGGCGTTGAGCACCTCGGCCGGGCGGCCGTCCACCGTCGCCTTCTGGAGCAGGGCGGAGCGCTGGACCACCAGCACCGAGCCGCCGGGCCCCACGTCCGCCTCCACCTCCAGCTCCTCCGGCTCGTCCTTCACGATCCGGACGGTGCCGCCGCCCAGCGCCTCGGGCTTGCCGTTCCCCGGCAGCACTACGTCCCTGCGAGCGTTGAAGCTGCTCACCCCTCCCATGGCACCGCTCAGGGTCCTGTAGGCGGCGTTCATGTGCGGGGCGAAGACGGCGCGGTGGGCGAGGAAGACCTCGGGCGCCCGGTCCAGGACCTCATAGATGTAGAGGTGGAAGCCGAAGCTCGGGATCGCCGCGAGCTCCCGCACCCCCGGCGTGTCCGGAGTCAGAGGGTGATTCATGAGGAGGCGCCCCACCCCCCAGGCGGCCAGCATCCGGATGCGCTGCGTGTCGTTGGACCCCCGGACCGCCCCCTGGGCCATGCGGGCGAGGTAGGTGTCCAGCCCCTCGGGGGAGACGTTGAGGTCGTAGCGCCGCCCCCACTGCGGCCCGGTGAACGAGTACAGCTCGTAGAAGGCCCGGCGCTCCAGCCAATTGCCCTTGCGCTCAGGGAACTTGCCGTCGCGCAGGGTGTGCTTGCCGAACAGGCTGTTCAGGTCCGGGTTGACCACCCGCACGTCCGCCGGCACGTAGTCCAGCGCCGGCGGCGGGATCAGGTAGGGCTGGATCGGGTCGGTCGGGTAGGCCGGCCGGAGCAGCAGGACCTGGGACACCGCATGGACGGCGAGGATGACCGCGCCGCCCAGCGCCGGCCGGCGGCGCAGCAGGCGCGCCCCGGCCGCCAGCCCGGCGAGCACCGCGAACGAGAACAGGCAGAGCCCGGCCCAGCGCAGCCGCTCGTTGCGGACGAACGGCTGCTCCGTCTGGAACGCCTTGGGGATGATCCGCGACGCCAGCTCCTCCGCCGTGCCGGGCTGGAAGGTGAGGAAGGCCCAGAAGCCGCCGAGCACCAGGAACAGCCCGAGGAGCGCCAGGCCGAACCGCCGCCGGGCGCGCCGCGTGAGCGGGTCGTCCGCCGGCCCGAGCAGCCGTTGGAAACACAGGCCGCACAGCAGCGCCGCCCCCACCGCCAGGGGGAGCCAGAGCTTGACCGGGTAGCGCAGCGCGCCGTTGCGCAAGGTGAAGACCCACTCCGCCGCCGGGTTGAACCGTCCGAGGGAGAAGAAGAGGCCGAAGACGACCGCGCCCCAGGCCCACCAGGCGGCGCGGCGGCGCGGCCGGCCCGACGCCAGCACCAGCGCCAGGGTCAGGAGGCCCGGGTAGAGGGTGACGTAGTAGGGGGGGACGCCGGTGAAGAACTTCTTGCCCCAGAAGCTCGCGAGGCTCAGCATGTCCAGCCGGCCGAAGATCATGGGGAGGAACCACTCGGCGACCTGGTAGGGATCCCAACTCGCCAGCGTCGCCACCTGCGGTTCGTACCCCTTCTGGCCCCGGAACGACAACGGCAGGATGCGCAGGAACTCGACGAGCTGGGGCAGCGCCAGCAGCGTCCCCGCCGTGAAGCACCCCGCCAGGAGGGCCAAGCGCCGCCACCCC
>DASPJI010000006.1:0-3554 GCA_035628695.1 Thermoanaerobaculia bacterium
CGGCGCCGGCGCGGTCTACGCCGGCAACGCCGCGGTCGGCCAGGGGAGCATCACCTCCCAGCCGGCGGTGGGCGGCACCGGCGACGTGGTCTGGAACCCCGGCACCCTGGCGGCCGGCGCCACGTCCATCCTCACCTATCAGGTGGACATCTCCCCCACCTCCGCCGGCCAGCGCATCCTGGCGACCTCCACTCCCGCGTCGGGCAACGGCACGCGGGCGCGGTTCGTCGACGAGACGGGCAACACCACGCAGGCCCGGGCCACCTACCTGGCCGGGCCGATCTGCGAGCTGGGGGTGACCGAAGGGCTGCTGACCGAGGCCGTGGTGGCCTCGTTCCGGGCACGCCAGGAGGGCAACGCGGTGGTCCTGGAGTGGCGGACCGCGTCGGAGGCGGGGACCGCCGGCTTCTACGTCTATGGCCGCGACATCCTGGAAGGGGCTGACACCGAGCCCTTCCAGCTGCACGAGAACCTGCTTCCCGGACTGCTCCACGCGCCGCAGGGGGGCACCTATCGCTTCGTCGACGAGAGCGCCTCGCCGCGGGTGCCGCGCGAGTACGTGCTGATCGAGGTCGAGGCGGACGGCCGCCTGCGGCCCCACGGCCCCTTCCGGCCAGCCGTCGAGTGGGGCAACGAGTGGGACAAGTCGGCGCTGGAGCCCGGTCTGGCCTACGACCGCGTGGCTCATCCGGCCAAAGCCGCTCCGGTCTCGAAGCGGGCGCCCGCCCGCGGCACCGCGACGGCCGGCTCGCCCAGGGCGCTGCGGGTCGCGGTGCGCGAGAGCGGCCTCTACCGGATCTCCAGCGCCGACATGGCCGGCCTCTTCGAGATCTCCCGGCAGGACATGGAGAAGAAGGTGGCGGAGGGCAAGCTCTCCCTCACCCGCGGCGGCCAGCCGGTCGCCTGGTACCCCTTCTTCGATGGGTCCGCGGCCGCGGGGCCTCGCGCCGCCAAGGGAGCGCAGGGGATCTACTTCTACGGCCAGGCCCTCGACAGCCTCTACTCGCTGGACAACGTCTACCGGCTCGACCTCGGCGGCAGCGGCCTCCTCATGCAAGTGGCGGCGGTGTCCGGCCCGGGCGCCGCGCCGCCGGCGGCGAGCTTCGCCGAGGTCGGCCGCAGCGAGCGGGACCTGCTGCCGGCGACCGCCGTGGCCCCCGACGCCGAGTCCGACTACTGGTTCTGGGACTTCCTCCAGGCGGGCGACGCCACCTACGGCCGCAAGACCTACAGACTGGACGCGCCGGGGCTGACGAGCGGCACGACAGCCTCTCTCACCGTGCGGCTGTTCGGCGCCACCACCACCGGCGTGACCGGCGAGCACCGGGTGAGCGTGTCGGTCAACGGCACCCCGGTGGGCGAGACCTCCTGGCAGGGGATCGCGCCGCGGTCGGCCACCTTCGCCGTGGACCCCGCGCTGCTGCTCGAGACCGGCAACCAGGTGGAGGCGACCGCCCTGCTGGACGCCGGGGTCCCCTACAGCATCTTCTATATCGACTCCTTCGAGCTCGGCTACCCCCGGGCCCACCGCGCCGCGGGCGACGTCCTGGCCTTCACCGGCAGCGGCGCGGCGGCCTCCGTGTCCGGCCTGTCGGCGGCGCCGGTGCTCCTCGACGTCAGCGTCCCGGCCCGGCCGCGCTGGCTCACCGGCGCGACGGTCGAGCCCGACGCGGCCTCCGGGGCCGGCTTCCGGGCCGGCTTCGCAGCCGCCGCCGCGGGCGCCCGCTACCTGGCGACGGGCCCGGGCGGCGTCAAGACGCCGGACCTGCGGGCCTGGCGCGACGAGGGGCTCGCCGCCTCCACCAACGGCGCCGACTACCTGGTGATCACCACCGCCGGCCTGGGGCCGGCGGCGCAGCGGCTGGCCAACTATCGCGCGGCCCAGGGGCTGGAGAGCCTGGTGGTGGACGTCGAGGCGGTCTACGACGAATTCAACGCCGGCCTGCCGAGCCCGCACGCGCTGCGCGCCTTCCTCGCCCACGCGCGGCGGAGCTGGCGCAAGGCCCCCCGCTACGTGGTGCTGGCGGGCGCCGGCAGCATCGACTATCGCGACCTGCTGGGCTACGGCGGCGGGCTGGTGCCGCCGCTCCTGGTGCGCAGCTCGGGCGGCCTGTTCGTCTCGGACAACGCCATCGCCGATGTCGCGGGCGGTGCCGGCGGCGATGGCCTGCCGGAGATGGCGATCGGGCGCCTGCCGGTACGCACCCCGGCGGAGCTCAACGCCTACATCGACAAGCTCGGCGCCGCCGAGGCCGCCGGCGTCGCCGGCCCGGAGTGGAGAAGCCGTGTCCTGATGCTCTCGGACGCCCCCGACCGCGGCGCCGACTTCGCCGCCGACAACGAGAAGGTGGCGGGGCGCCTCCCGGATGCCTACTCGGTGGACCGGATCGATCTCGGGGCCGAGCCGCTCGAGGCGGCGCGCGGCCGTCTGTTCTCCGGCCTCGCCCGAGGGGCGGCGCTGGTCAATTACCTGGGGCACGGCGGCCTCGACCGGCTCACCGGCGCCGGCCTCCTGGCGAGCGCCGACATCCCGGCCATGGCCGCGGGCCCCAGGCTGCCGGTCCTCACCGCCATGACCTGCACGGTGAACCGCTTCGGGGTGCCGGGCGTCTCCTCCCTGGGCGAGGTGCTGGTGCGGCAGCCCGGGCGGGGAGCGGCGGCGGTCTGGAGCCCCTCGGGCCTCTCCATCCACGGCGAGGCGGTGCTGCTGGCCGAGCGCTTCTACCAGACGGCCACCGACCCCTCATCAGCGGCAACGGCGACGCGGCTGGGCGACCTCGTCCTGCGCTCCCTGGGGGACCTCAAGACGCTGGGTGGCAGCCGCTCGATGCTCGATGTCTACAATCTGCTGGGGGATCCGGCACTTCTTGTGCAGCAGCCGGTACCGGCGCCTCCCACCGGCGCAGGCGGCGGCGGGGAGTGATGAAAGGAGCCATGGGACCCACGACCTTTGGGCAGGAGCAGAACGGCACCCGGCGGCCCTATGAGCCGCCGCGCATCCTCTACCGTGAGCCCCTGGAGGCCATGGCGGCGGTCTGCGCGCCCACCCCTCCCGCCAAGGGGAACCCCGGCTTCTGCCCGCAGGGGCCGATCTCGTCGTAGGAAGGCTCAGTCCCGCAGGATGGGGAGAAGCGGCCCGTTATCCTCCGACGCCCCCGTCCGCTGCCCCAGCACCTCTTCCATCAGCTCCATCCGCCGCACCGCGTCCGGGTAGATCCGCAACGGATCGCCGGTGCGGGTGGCCGCCGCGCCGGGACAGAAATTGAGGAAGGCGCCGGCGGGTCCGTAGGCGTCCACCCGCGTCTTGGCCTCGGCCGTGAGCTCCCGCACCTCCCGCAGGGCCGGCGAGCCGGTCCAGATCTCCCCGATCGGCCGCTCGTGCAGGTTCCCGACCGGCCGCCGCCACTGGACGCAGGGGTAGACATTGCCGAAAGGGTCGACGGCAATCCCCGCCGAGCCGGCGCCGCAGTGCTTGTGAACCGGGGCCGGCATGGTGCCGTCGTCGCCCCCCCGGGCCACACTCCCCCCGCCCCCCCTCTCCGCCCGCGCCTTCA
>DASPJI010000007.1:0-2229 GCA_035628695.1 Thermoanaerobaculia bacterium
GGGGACACGGATTCTACCTCGCCCGTCTCTGCCCGTGGACGCGGCTGTCCTGAAAGGGGGGCTCCGTGTGCCTCCCGCCGCCGCGGCCGGGCGCTCCACGGCAGGCTCGATTTTTGCAAAAATACGGCTCAGCCGGACATCTGTTTCTCCAACGAGGAGGTGCCAAATTGAAGTGCCGAGGATTCTTCGGAAGCCGCTTCGGGAATCAAATGGCGCGGGCTGGCTGTGTCCTCGCCGCCGCGCTGCTGTGGGACGGGCCGGCGGAAGCCGCGCCCGCCATCGCCTTCGAGCCGGCCGCGGTGAATGTCTCGGGCATGACCCCCCAGGGCCGGGCGTTCGTCTTCGGCGTCGCCTGGGCTGCAGACGGCCGGGTCAAGACCTCGCGGCACACCACCTTCCTGAGCGACGGGGACGGCAACGGCGAGGCGCGTCTCGATCTCGGCACGGAGAGGCCCGACACCTCGGTCTGGCTCGCCGTCGATTTCGAGGACGGCTCGTGGACGGTAGCCACCACCGGCGGTGCGGTGCGCGAGGCGCGCTTCCCTTGGAACGCCGTCCCCTACGCCCGCGACCGGTTGGCCCTCCACTCGGAGAAGGCGTACATCGCGATCGTCCGCCCCCTGATCGGCGCCTGGCTCCTGCGGGTGAACGACGGCGGCGAGAGCGACGGCGACGGCGACAACAACGGTCAGATCCGGGCCGGGCTGGCCAGCTTCAGCGCCTTCGGCGGCTCCCCGCCGCCGCCGGCGAAGCTCGAGCGCGGCGACATCGTCCTGGTGGTGGACCCGGAACGGCTGCTCTTCAGCCGCCACGCCCTGGCTCGGTGACCGCGGCTGCGCGGGTGACGGATCACTTCCGCGGGCCGCGCTGGCGGGAGCGGCCCACCCGCGCGCGCTGCGACTTGCCCGCGGGCAGGTCCCGCGAGGCCGCGGGAGGGATCCGGAACCGCGCCTCCGGCCCCGAGGCCCGGACGTATTTGAAGATGGAGAGCAGGAGCTCCTTCATCTGATCCGTCCAGGAGTCGAGGAGCTCGCTGATCTGCTCCAGGGACGGCTGGCCCGCCGCCTCCCGGCGGGGCGCCTCGGAATCCTTCTCCCCGCGCAGCCGCCGCTCGATCTGGTGCAGGACGTCGAGATGGATGTGGGAGCCCGAGTCGAAGATCTCGTCCACGGTCATCCCCAGGCCGATGCAGATCTTCACGAAGTTCTCGTCGCTCAGCCGCCGCTCGCCACGCTCGATGGCCCCGACGGTGCTCTCGCTGAGCCCCGACTTCTCGGCAAGATCCTTCTGGCTGAGGTCGGCCCGTAACCTCCAGGTCTTGATGACCCCTCCGAAGATTTTGGAATCCATGGCCGCGGATCGTACTGACCGCTCTGCGCATGGTCAAAAGCCGGAAAAGGTGACTGAAAATTACGAATCGCGAGCAAATCCCCCGTGTTCCGTGAAGTTGTCCGCTCTGTGCGGCGGAAGAGACGCCTTGACCTCACCGGGGAGCGGAGTTGGCCCACCGTTGCCACGAAAGGGCGACATGTTTCTGTGAGGGGTGCAAAGGTCCAGCCGAAGAAAGCTGGTGGGGCGGTGTCCGGCGAGATTAGTGCCGGGAATGGGTGCGGCAGGGCGTCTGGCGTAAGCTTCTTTCGGGAGGAAGGCGAATCCGTGAAAGCCCTGATCTTCGAAGGAATTCGGCAGGTCCGCTGCGCCACCGTGCCGGATCCGGCGCCGCTCGGCCCGGGAGAGGTGGTGGTGCGGGTAGGGGCGGCGGCGATCTGCGGCTCGGACCTCCACGTCTACCGGGGAGCGGAGGCCGGGCTCGACGCGGGGACCGTGCTCGGCCACGAGATGGCGGGGGAGGTGGTGGCGGCGGGGCCCGAGGTCCGCCGCTTCCGGCCCGGCGACCGGGTGGTGAGCCCCTTCACCACGAGCTGCGGCCGCTGCTTCTATTGCCGGACCGGGCTCACCGCGCGCTGCGTGGAGGGGCAGCTCTTCGGCTGGGTCCAGGAGGGGCGGGGCCTCCATGGCGTCCAGGCCGAGTACGCCCGCGTGCCCCTGGCGGACTCGACGCTGGTGGCCGTCCCCGGCGGGGTGCCGCTGGAGGCGGCGCTCTTCGCGGGCGATGTCCTCGCCACCGGCTGGTACGCCGCCGAGTCGGCCGGGGTGGGGCCGGGAGCCGTGGCCGCGGTGGTCGGCTGCGGCCCCGTCGGCCTGATGGCCGCGCTGGCCGCCCGCGAG
>DASPJI010000008.1:0-3616 GCA_035628695.1 Thermoanaerobaculia bacterium
CCGGACGTCCGAAGCGCTGCCGGTCGATCCGCGCCACAACAGCAAGATCGACTACCCGCGTCTGCGGAGCGATCTGATGGCGAGGCGCCGGTGAGCCCGGCCGCCGCCCTCACCCCGGCCGCGCCGTTCCCACGGCGGTTGGCCGCCTATCTTTCCGAGCGCTTTCCGGTGCTGGGCCACGGCATCCTGATCCTCGCCTACTACTCTTCGAATCAGTTTCTGGCGCGGACGCTCACCGAGCCGGGCCGGCCCATGCACTACGACTGGACGACGGTCCTGGGCGCGGTGACCCTCTTCTGCTTCTTCTTCCATCTCCGGGTCTTCGACGAGCACAAGGACTACGCGGAGGATCTCGTCCACTATCCGCAACGGGTGCTCCAGAGCGGATTGATCACCTTGCGGCATCTGAAGATCCTGGGCGGCGCGGCCATTGCCCTGGAAGTGACCCTGTCGGCGGTCCGGGGACCCGCGGCGCTGGCGGGCTGGGCGCTGGCCTTCGGCTTCTCGCTCCTGATGTTGAAAGAGTTTTTCGCCCGCGACTGGCTGAAGCGTCACTTTCTCGTCTACGCCACGAGCCACATGCTGCTGATGCCGCTCCTGTCGCTGATGGTCTTCAGCTTCGCGACCGGCCGCTGGCCCTGGGAGGCGCCAGGCTGGTTCTGGGTCTACGCCTGGGTGGGCTTCTTCGTCACCTTCAACTGGGAGGTGTCGCGCAAGATCCGCGCGCCGGAGGACGAGATCGAGGGCGTGGAGACCTACACCCGCATCTTCGGCACCTACGGCGCGGCCTGGATCGTCCTCCTGATCCGCGTGATCGACACCGCCCTGGTGGCCTTGGTCGGCTGGCACCTGGGCCTCGCCCCCTGGTTTTACCTCGCCCTGATCGCCCTCTTCGCCGTCTGCCTGGTGGGTTTCTATCAATATCGCGCCCATACCAACCGCAAGACGGCGAAGCGGATGGAGGTCTACGCGGGGATGTACATCATCGCCTTCGATCTGATCCTGGCGTTGGCGATCGCGGCGAAGCACGGAGTGGAGCTGGTCGGATGATCTCCGAGTCGGATGCCGGGCGGCGAGGGCTGCTCATCCTTTTCTTCGTCATCCTGGCGTTGCCCTTTACGCTTCTCGCAGTCGGCTGGGCCGCCAGGTTGCTCTCCACCGCTGTTTCCCAGGGACCTGATCCAGGCCTCGAGTGCCTCTATGGCAGTCTCATAGGTTTGTTTATCTTGGTACCGCCAGGAGCTCTCGGGCTTGGCTTCGACTTTTTGCTGGCCAAGACGCCGGGTGAGAGGCAGATCATCTACGTCGTCTCGGCCGCGCTTCTAGGAGCCGCGGCAGTGATGATTGGCACACTCTTCGTGGTCTATTCCTGAGAACGGTATGACCAACCTCCTCCCTCTCGTCGCCGCCGACCCCCAAGCCGCCGCTGCCCTCCCCACCACCCTGGGAGGCAAGGCGGCCAACCTGGCGCGCCTCGAAGCCCAGGGGCTGCCGGTTCCCCCCTGGTACGCGGTTTCCACCCACGCCTTCGAGCGTGCCCTGGCCACGGCGGCCCTGCGCGAGCGCATCGCCGCGCGGCTGGAGACGGCGGGCTCGGACGATTCCCTCCGCCGCGCTTCGGAGGAGATCCGCGGGTGGATCGCTGCCCTCGATCTCCCCTCGGACCTCATCCGGGAGATCGAGCAGGCCCACACGGCCCGCATCCCGGGTGATTCCTTCGTCGCCGTCCGCTCGTCGGCGGCGGGGGAGGACGCGGCGGGGGAGTCGTTCGCGGGGCTCCATGACAGCTTTCTCTTCATCCGCGGCCGGGAGCGGGTGCTGGACGCCGTCCGCCGGGTGTGGGCGTCCGGCTACAACGAGCGCGCTCTGGCCTATCGCCGGGCCAAGGGCATCCCCCTCGATTCGATCGCCGTCGGCGTGGTCGTGCAGCAGATGGTGGACGCGCGGGCGAGCGGTGTTCTGTTCACCGCCAATCCCAATACGGGGGATGTCCACGAAATCGTGATCAGCTCGCTCTGGGGCGCCGGCGAGGGGCTGGTGAGCGCCGGGTTCGACGCGGACACGTTCGTGATCGATAAGGAGACGCGGGAGATCGCCCCCGAGGTGGTGTCCAAGCGCGAGCGGCTTCTCCTCGATGCCGAGGCGGGCGGCGGCCTCGTGCGGACCGAGGTGCCGGCGGACCTCCAGGACCGGCCGAGCCTGTCGAACGATCACATTCTCGAGCTCGCCCGCGTCGGCCTCGCCGTGGAGCGCCAGCTCCGCCGTCCCCAGGACATCGAGTTCGCGGTGGACGCGGCCGGCCGGCTCTACCTCCTCCAGGCGCGGCCGGTGACGACGGTGGAGGAGCTGGGCCCGGCGGCGGGCAATCCGCTGATCTGGGACAACTCCAACATCATCGAGAGCTACTCGGGCGTGACCTCGCCGATGACGTTCAGCTTCATCCGGCGCGCCTACTCCATCGTCTATCACTGCTTCGCCGAGGTCATGGGCATCGACGAGCGGGCGGTGCGCGCCAACCGCGAGGTCTTCGAGAACATGCTCGGCCTCTTCCGCGGGCAGGTCTACTACAACATTCTCAACTGGTACCGCCTGGTCCGGCTCTTCCCCGGCTTCGAGTACAACCGCGCCTTCATGGAATCGATGATGGGCGTGCGGGAGTCGGCGCGCCTCGCGGAAAATGAAGAGAAGAAGGAGAGGGGCGCCTGGCAACGCTACACGGTGGAGCTGCCCGCGCTGGTCCGCCTCGTCGGCCGCTCGGTCTGGAACTTCGTCCGCATCCGCCGCATCGTCGGCGACTTCCAGATCTATTTCCGGGAGCGCTACGAGCGCTGGTCCGCCCTGGATTTCCGGGCCATGGCCCCGCACGAGCTGGCGGCTCTCTACCGGAAAATGGAGGACGAGCTCCTCTGGCAATGGAAAGCGCCGATCATCAACGATTTTTTCGTGATGGTCTTCTACGGGACGCTCAAAAAGCTCTGCGTCTCCTGGTGCGGCGACGAGTCCGGCTCCCTGCAGAACGACCTCCTCGCCGGCGAAGGGGGTATCGAGAGCACCGAGCCCACCCGCATGCTCCTCGGTCTCGCGGCCCGGGCGCGGCAGGAGCCGGAGCTTCAAAAAGTGCTCCTGGAGCGCACCCCCGAGGAGCTGGCGCGGGAGATCCCCACCGATCCGCGGTTCCCGGACTTCGCCGCCCAGATCGCCCGCTATCTGGACCTCTACGGCTTCCGTTGCGTCAACGAGCTCAAGCTCGAGGAACTGTCGCTGCGGGACCGCCCCGCCTTCCTCTACCAGGTGCTCCGCAACTATCTGGGAGGAGATCCCGCGGCGCTGGACGTCTCGGCGATGGAGGAGCGGGAGCAGCGTATCCGCAAGGAGGCCGAAGCCCGCGCGTTCGCTGCCATCCGGAGCAAAGGGGGCCTCTTCCCGCGGGCTTCCATCTTCAGGCGGGTGCTGGGCAATGCCCGTCTCGGAGTGAAGAACCGCGAGAATCTCCGCTTCGCCCGCACCCGCATCTACGGCCTGCTGCGCGAGCTGCTCCGCGCCATGGGCGGCCACTTCGCCGCCGCCGGCCTGCTGGACCGGGAGGAGGACGTCTTCTATCTGACTCTCGACGAGG
>DASPJI010000009.1:0-7702 GCA_035628695.1 Thermoanaerobaculia bacterium
CAGGTTGCGCGGGAACGACTTGACCTCCGAGACGTAGCTCCGGCTCCGGTCGAGGGTCGCCCGGCCGGGCTTCAAGGCGGTGCGCAGCAGCTTGTCGATGTTCGACAGGTCCGAGACCATCCAGTCGTGGACGTCGATCACCACGGCGCTGTCTTTCGGGCGGGTGGCGGCCACCGTCGCCGACTGGAGCACCGACTCGCCGATCGAGATGGCGAGGGCGGCGGCCTCGGCGGAGCCGGCCGGCGCGGTGAAGCGGTGGGCGCGCTTGACCAGGAAGACCCGGTCGCCGTGGCGCTCGAAGGCGACGATGCTCGCCGCCTGGCGGTCGAACATCAGGCCGCCGAACAGGCCGGCGGCGCCGATGCCCCGCTCCAGCCGCGGCACCAGCACCATGTCGCGCCCCAGCCGGTCGGGGGGGATCGCCACATAGAGGTGGTCCCCCTTCCGGTAGACGTCGAACACACCCTCGTGCAGGACGGCGCCCTGAGTGAGGTCCTGGAACGTCTTCTCGCCCTCACCGGCCACGCCAGAGACCGGAAGACAGAGGAAGACAGCGAGGCAAACGATCGCGGCACGTCTCATCACCAAAGGCCTCCATGAGGTCTGCCGAGAGTCCCCTCCTGGACGTCCAGCCAGTCACCGAAGAGTGCCGGGCGCCGGGGGGGAGGGATACGTCCTGATTGAAAAGACGCCCGATTGTACTCCGAGTGCGCAGGATTTCAACGAGTATTTGCCCTCTCGCTTGACAAACCCGTGCGGCAGCTTCCAAGCTCGCCCTGGAAGGAGGCATCGGAGACTTGGACCCGGATCGTATCGACTATCCACGGATCGTGCAGGACGCCCTGAGGGACGCCGTCCGCCGCGTGCTGGAGCAGGCGGCCGAGCACGGCGTGCCGGGGGAGCACCAGCTCTACATCGCCTTCCGCACCCAGCACCCCCAGGCGAAGGTTCCCCCCTTCCTCCGCGACCAGTACCCGGAGGAGGTGACCATCGTCCTCCAGCACCAGTACTGGGACCTCGAGGTCACCGCCGAAGCCTTCTCGGTGACCCTCAACTTCAACGCCGTGCGGCAACGGCTCACCGTGCCGTTCGCCGCCATGACCGCCTTCTTCGACCCGGCCGCCGAGTTCGCCTTACGCTTCGAGCCGAACCCCGGAGAGGCCGCCGCGACAGAGGCTCCGGCTGCCGCGGAGCCGGCGCCGGAGGCGCCCCGCCCCGCCCCGGCCAAGCCGGGCGAGGTGATCCGCTTCGACCCCTCCCGCCGCAAATAGCGCCGCGAGGTAGCGCCGAAAAGGCGAGCGTCCTGCCGCGGCGGCACCCGCGTCCCCGAAACCGGTCGCCGCGGTGCGGCAGGCGGACCGGCCCCCGGCGGGCCGGTCCGCTGCAAACCATTGTTCCCCAGCGATTTGGCGTCTGTCCGCACGGGCTCCGGGGCGGTGGCATTCCCCTTGCTCTTTCCCTGGAATGGCAGGGATTGTGAGGTAACGACGATGCGATTCACCCAGAAATTATTCCCCGTCCTCCTCTGTGGGACTGTGCTGCTGGCCGCCGGATGTGGCCGCGACGCGGAGCAGGAGGAGGCCCGGGTTGTCGGAGAGGAGGCCAGCCAGTCCCGGCCCGCCGACGAGGACAAGGGCTATGTGATCGAGGAACCCGGGCTGACCTCCGAGATGGCGACCGGGACCGAGATCGCCGCCGAGGGCGAGCCGGAGGCCCTCGAAGCTCAGGAAGAGTCGCAGGAAGCCGCCGAGCTGCGGCGCGAGACGGTCGTCGACATCGACCAAGGGACGCGTCCGTCGCCGCCGGCGGCGCGGGAGCAGAGCCGCCAGACCCAGGCCGCGGAGCTCGAAGCCCGCGAGCGCCGGCTCGAGCAGCGCCAGGCCGAGCTCGAAGCCCGCGAGCGCGAGCTGAGCCGGCGCGAGCGGCCCCAGCGGCCGGCGGCTCGCCCTGAACGCCCCGCGCCGGCCGAGGAGACCGAGGTGCCGGTGGAGATCGAGGAGACCGCCGAGGTCGGCGAGACCTCGCGGCCGGTGGAGGTCGAGCCCGAGGTCGAGGCGGACCCCGAGGAGCGGGCGGTGCGGGAGCTCCCGCGGACGGCGGCGGCCAGCGCCACCGTGCCTACCGGCACGCTGATGGAGGTCGAGGTCCTCGAGCGGCTCGCCAGCGACACCACCCGGGCCGGCGAGACCTTCCGCGCCCGCATCGTCTCCGACCTGCGCTCCGACGACGGCCGCGTGGCCGTGCCCGCCGGCTCCGAGATCGCCGGCGTGGTCGACGAGGTGGTGCCCCTGCGCAAGGTGGGCGGCCGGGCGAAGATGGCCCTGCGCTTCACCGACCTGGTGCTCCCCTCCGGCACCACGGTGCCGATCCGCGCCTCCCTCGTGCAGGAGGGGCGCAGCGAGACCAAGAAGGACGCCGCCACCATCGGCGGCGCCACGGCGGGCGGCGCCATCCTCGGCCGCATCCTCAGCAAGCGGGGGGACCGCTCCCGCGCCACGGTGATCGGCGCCATCATCGGCGCCGCCGCCGGCACGGCCATCGCCTCCCGTTCCCCCGGCGAGGAGGTGGTCATCGCCGAGGGGACCGTGGTCGACCTGAGCCTGGATCAGGACGTCGAGATCCGGCCCCGGCGCTAGCACCGGGGCTTCCACTATAGAGGGGCGGGCGGTCCCATCCCGCCCGCCCCTCCCTTCTCTTCCCTCGACTCATAGAGCGCCGGGAATAGCCAGGATGGCACGGCGGGGTTATGCTCGTCATTCGCGGTTTCCTTCTGGACCGCCCCGGGTGACCCCATGACCGATCTCTCCGCTCCCTCCTCCCGCCGGGGTGCCCGTCCGGGCCTGTTCGGCGGGCAGGTCTCCTCCAAGCAGCGCGGCCCGGCCCGCGATCCTTCCGAAGCGGCACCTTCCGAGACGGATCCGCAGAAGCAGGACAAGAAGAAGCCGAACTTCCGGGCCTTCCTGGGCGACGCCCGCGAGCTCATCCGGGCGCGCCGGGGGCGGCTCATCCTCGGGCTCGGCCTGATGCTGATCAGCCGGCTCGCCAGCCTGGTGCTCCCGGGCACGAGCAAGTACCTGCTCGACGAGGTCATCGGCAAGCAGCAGCGGCAGCTCCTCGTGCCGCTGATCCTGGTGGCGGGGACGGCCACCCTGCTCCAGGCGGTGACCTCCTTCGCCCTGTCGCAGGTGCTGGGCAAGGCGGCCCAGCGGTCGATCACCGAGATGCGCCGCCGCGTGCAGCGCCACGTCGGCCGCCTGTCGGTCCGCTACTTCGAGCAGACCAAGTCGGGGGCGCTGCTGTCGCGCGTCATGAACGACGCCGAGGGGTTGCGCAACCTGGTGGGGACCGGCCTGGTGGAGATCGTCGGCGGCCTGGTCACCGCGGTCCTCGCCGTCGGCATCCTCTTCTTCCTGAGCGCCAAGCTGACGCTGATCGCCATCGTCGTCCTGTCGCTGTTCGGCTTCGTCCTGAAGTTCGCCTTCAAGAACCTGCGGCCGCTGTTCCGCGAGCGCTCGCGGATCAACGCCGACCTCGCCGGCCGGCTCACCGAGTCGTTCAACGGCGTGCGGGTGGTCAAGGCCTATGGCGCGGAGCGGCGGGAGGCGCTGGTCTTCACCAAGGGGGCGCACCGCCTGTTCCGTAACGTCGCGCGCACGATCACCGGCTTCTCGGCGATCGGCGCCGCGTCGTCGCTGCTGCTCGGCGCGGTCAGCGTGTCGATCATGCTGGTCGGCACGCAGGAGATCCTCGCCGAGCGGATGACGGTGGGCGACTTCGTGGCCTTCACCCTCTACATGGGGATGCTGGTGGGGCCGGTGGTGCAGATCGTCAACATCGGCAGCCAGATCACCGAGGCCTTCGCCGGCCTGGAGCGCATCCGCGAGATCCGCGCTGAGACGCCGGAGGACGAGGACGAGGCGTCGCGCCGGCCCATGGGGCGGATCGACGGCCGGGTGGAGCTGCGGGACGTCTGGTTCGAGTACCAGGCGGACGCGCCGGTGCTCAAGGGGATCTCCTTCACCGCGTCGCCGGGCACCTCGACGGCGCTGGTCGGCCCGTCGGGCTCCGGGAAGAGCACGCTGATCGGCCTGGTCGCGGCCTTCCACCGGCCGACCGCCGGCGCCATCCTGGTGGACGGCCAGGACCTCGCGACGGTGAAGCTGCGCGACTACCGGTCGCAGCTCGGGGTGGTCTTCCAGGACAACTTCCTGTTCGACGGCACGGTGTTCGAGAACATCGCCTTCGCCCGGCCGCACGCCTCCGAGGAGGAGGTCGTGCGGGCGGCGCGCATCGCCCGCTGCGACGACTTCGTGCAGAAGCTGCCGCAGGGATACGAGACGGTGGTGGGGGAGCGCGGCGTCAAGCTCTCGGGCGGCGAGCGCCAGCGGGTGGCGATCGCCAGGGCGATCCTGGCCGATCCGCGCATCCTGATCCTGGACGAGGCCACCTCGTCGCTCGACAGCGAGAGCGAAGCGGCGATCCAGGAGGGCCTCGCGGAGCTGATGAAGGGGCGGACCACCTTCGTCATCGCCCACCGGCTGTCCACGGTCCGGCGGGCGGACACGATCATGGTGCTGGAGGGGGGCGAGATCGTCGAGCGCGGCCGGCACGAGGAGCTGCTCGCCCTGGGCGGCCGGTATCATGCCCTCTACACCCGGCAATACAACCTGGAGTCGAACCTCTTCCGCAACCCGGGCGAGAAGGTCGAGGAGGAGGAAGAGGCCAAGCCCGCGGTCGTCGCCGACGCCTCGGTCGGCCGGTTACCGCTGCTGGGGTAGGCGCCCTCACCCCCCGGCCCCTCTCCCGCCTCCCTCCCAACCTCCCCGGGAGAGGGGGAAGCGGACAAAATCCTTCCTAGATGTTGGGGGTAACTCCCGGCCACAAGGGGGAGGTGGTGCCTCCCCCCCTGGGCGGGTGGGCGGCAGGGAGTGGGGGAGGTCAGGAGGGGGGTTTTGCAACGCCGCGCTCCACCCCCACCTCGTGCCTACGCCCCTCGGACGCCTGAATCGGGCGAGGCTCTTCCAACGCAATCCCACCAAACCGCTCTGGTCAATTGGAAGGTTGTACTCGGGACAGTGCCAGTGGGCCACTCCGTCGTCGCAATCCCACCAAACCGCTCTGGTCAATTGGAAGGGCGCTCATCACGATCGCCATGCGTCAACACAATGATCCAGGTCGCAATCCCACCAAACCGCTCTGGTCAATTGGAAGCACCCCGCATTCGGATGTCCCATCAGATGATGACGGCCGACGTCGCAATCCCACCAAACCGCTCTGGTCAATTGGAAGAGATGGAGAGGATCCGACAAGAGTTCCTCCTGTACCAAAGAGTCGCAATCCCACCAAACCGCTCTGGTCAATTGGAAGCCGATTTTCACTTCCACGACCTCCGGGGCATCTGGGCGGTGTCGCAATCCCACAAAACCGCTCTGGTCAATTGGAAGCATACTGTCCCTCAACTACGGGACGAACTTCATAGAAAGTCGCAATCCCACCAAACCGCTCTGGTCAATTGGAAGCCGATCATTTACATCCCATACTCGGATGCCCGCTATCCGTCGCAATCCCACCAAACCGCTCTGGTCAATTGGAAGACCGTCCTTGAAGCGAAGCTGCGGATGGACATCAAGAAGTCGCAATCCCACCAAACCGCTCTGGTCAATTGGAAGAATCCTTGGAAGCGTGAAGAGTTGGCGCTCTTCCCACTAGGTCGCAATCCCACCAAACCGCTCTGGTCAATTGGAAGGGCCGCCTTTGCAACCCCTTCCAACGTCGCGACTTAACCCCCCTCCCGCCGTTACCCCTGTTTTCGGGCCTCGGAACCGCCTCCGATCCAAGGTCGAGACACACCGCTCCCGCCTCCAACCCCTTTCTATCAAACATTTCCGTCTCCGCCGTTACCCCTGTGCCAAAATGGCGAAATGGGGCAGGCATGATTCTTGTCGGGTATGGCCTTTGCTTGAAAATCCCACAGTACTGATCTGGGCAATTGGGTTGTCAAAGAGCCGCCGCGAGGCGTCGAGGCTCGCGCTCCTGGAGGTTATGACACGGTTCCGGGCCGCAGGGGTGAGAGGGGACGGGGAAAAGAAGAAGAAAAAGAAGAAAACCCCCCTCCTGGCCTCCCCCGCTCCCTACCGCCCGCCCTCCCAGGGGGGGAGGAACCACCTCCCCTTGGGACCGCAGGGTAGTGCCAGAGGCGAGGTGAGGAGGAACCACCTCCCTGGGAACCACAAGGTAGCGGCGCGGGGAGGCGCCGCCGGGAGGACAGGCCCCCCGGCGGCGGGGTGGGTCAACGTCAGACTTCGTGGTAGTCCAGGGTGCCCCGGTCAGGGTCCTGGACGACGCGGAGGACGGTCCAGCGACGGTCCGGGGGGAGGTTCCCCTCCTCCATGGGACGCCAGACGACGAACCAGCGTCCGAAGAGGTGGTGGACCGCCAGCTTCGCCTGGTCCGGCGTCACGGCCGGCGGCTGCCAGGCGTCGGGGTCCGCCTTGGCCTTGTCCCGCTCCTCGGGCGTGCCGGTGAAGTGGGTGGCCACCGCGGCGTCGTACAGCTTGCGGCGGGTCTCCTCCGTCTCCTCGGTCAGGTCGATGTCGGGACGGGACGCAGGATCGGACGGGGGCGTGGGTGTACCATCAGGACGGGTGTTCATGGAGTTTAGAGCTCCTTGTGAGCACCTAGGCTCCGGGTGAAGGGGCCTAATCCTTCACTCGGGGCCGCTCGGTGCTGATTGCCGCGGGAGACATTCCACGCGGTCCAGCATGGGACAACAACGACGAGCAGGATTGTAGCGCAAAGTTCCGGGCGGATGCCAGCCTCTCGACGCATCCGCCCGGTCCTTATCTCCCCCACGCCCTCCCCCCGGTCTCCTCACGCGCGATGTGTTCTCCCTCGGCGCGCACGGCGACGGCGACGAGCCGAACGTCGCAGAGCTGCTTTCAAACGTCGCAGAGTCGCTCCGGATCATCGCGTGGCGGCGTTCGTTCGTCGCAGATCAACCTTCAATCGTCGCAGATGAACGTTCGTTCGTCGCAGATCTGTGCGCATTCGTCGCAGAGTTGTGCGGATCTGCGACGAAGCAGCGTGGCTCTGCGACGTTCTCCGCGGGTCGAGGCCCGCGGGAACGCTGCTCTGCGACGGCCTCGGCCTCCAGGGCGTCGGCGGACTTCTTGCGCAGCTCCTCGGGATCGGTCAGCTCCGGCGACAGCGCGAGGAGGGCGGCCAGGTGCTCGAGCACCGCCGGGTGCTCGCCGTTGCGGGCGGCCCCCTCGGCCTGGATGTAGAGCTCCATGGCGCGGCGGGCGCGGCCGAAGTCGGCCTGGGCCTCGGGAGACAGGGCGGCCACCAGCTCCGGCTGCGCGATGCCGGTGTCCACCGCCGAGCGCAGCCGCGCCAGGTTTCCGTCCAGGCCGGCGGCCAGGTCGTCGGGGAGGCGGTCGCGGGCGGCGAGGAGCAGCGTCTCCCGCAGGCCGTCGAGCAGACGGCAGGCGGACGGCGGCAGCGCCGCCTCGTCGGCGGCCGTGAAGGTGGCCAGGATCTGCCGCGCGCGGTCGTCCTCCCCCTCGGCCACCAGCAGGCGCGCCTGTTCCAGGCGCTCGGCGGCCGGCGGCTGCGGCGGGCGGGCGGACACGATCATGGTGCTGGAGGGGGGCGAGATCGTCGAGCGCGGCCGGCACGAGGAGCTGCTCGCCCTGGGCGGCCG
>DASPJI010000010.1:0-8894 GCA_035628695.1 Thermoanaerobaculia bacterium
AAGCCAGCTCAAGGAGGTGATCGGCGGCGGGGGTCCAGAGGACGGAGCCGCTGATGATGCGGGGGTTCGGCGCGGGCTTCATGGCACCTCCGGCAGGAGCGCGAGCGCGGTGAAGAGCCGGGTGATGGCGGCGAGGAGGTCTCCACCTTGGACCTGGGCGTCGCGATGGATGCGGCGGGACTGCGTCGCCAGGCGCTCGGCTTCGGTGGCGAGGTCCGGCGCGCCGCGGAAGCCGGGATCCGGGAGGGCGAGGCCTCCGGTGCCGGGTGCGATGGGCCAGGGACCGGTGGGCTCGGAGCCGACAAGCCCACGGCGCCGAGCTTCGGCGACGGTGAGGGTGCCGATGCCGCACCGGCAGTTGTGACCGGCGGGCGGCCACCAGGTCTTCCAGATTGGGTGATCGATCGCGAAGACCCGGCCGTGCATCACGGCGTGGTTGTGGTACGGCCTCTCGCGGACGCGGTCGTCGCCGACCGTCCACCAGACGAGGTAGGGGATCAGCCGGCTGGCTGCGGGGTTGCCTACGGTCTGTAGGTACCTGACCGCGTGAGCGGACTGCTGGACGGTGTTGGAGAGGACCAAATCGGCGTGATGTGGGCTGGCCGGTAGGAGGCCATGGGCTTCGTAGGTCTCGCGGAGCATCCTGTGAGCCGTCGTCCGGTCAAGGCCGGTGGCCGGAGCGCGCTCCAGGACCTCGTGAAGATCGATGAGCAGCGGTCCCTCGGCCAGTCCGGCGGAGGCAGAGGCGATGCGGCGGGCCGAGTCGGAAAGGGTCAGGAAGAAGTCTTGCGAGAGGCCCAGGTGGGCGGCCCAGAAGGCGATAGCGGCAGAGGGCGTCCGTGCGCTCTGCCAGTCCGCGGGGGCGGTCAGGCGCAGAGCTCCCAGATCTTCCCGCGCATGGAGCAGGGCGAGTCCGGCGGCGTGGAGCTGCGCGGTCGCTATCGCATCGATGACCGTCGCGGGAGTCTCGCCGGCGACGAGCCTGTCGAGGGGGCTGGACGTCTCGCTCTCAAGGAGGACCAGGAGACGGTCGAGCTGAGAGGCGAAGTGGCCTGTGAGGGCTGGAGCGAAGTGGGCGGCCACCAGCTCGAACTGGTGGTCTCGGGCCTCGACCAGGGCTCCGTGGGCCTCGTCTTCCTGAGACAGAGGAGAGGACAGGAACGCCAGAGGCTGGGGAGCCCGGAATTCAGGGGCGACGTCTTCCCGTATGGGCTGGTGATCTACGACGGGCTCACGGTCCAGGGGCGCGGGGACGCGCATGGTCATGCGGTAGTAGCCCAGGGGGACGGAGACTCCGTCGTTCAGGGCTTTGGCGATGCCTTGCATGCGCTGGCGGCGGTCGGCGGCATCGGTGGCGTCGTAGATGGATTTCGGGATGGGAGCGTCGGGACCGAAGTTCAGCAGGACCATCCAACGGATGAGCGTGTCGGACTCGAAGGAGCCCATCAGGTGGGCGTCGTGTTGGACGGTCTCGAGGCGCACCTCGTTGGAGATCAGCGCCTTGGCGAAGGAGCCGGCACCTCTCGCAAGACCGCTGGTGTCGACCTCGCCGAGGAGCAGCAGGGCTTGCGCCCGCTCCAGCCAGGAGACGAACGAGAAGTAGCTCGCGTCGCCACCTCGGGAAGCTTCGAGGAAGGCAACGTCGAGGCCCTCCGGCAGGGCGATGGACGAACCGGTCCGAATGGTGTTGAGGATCGCAAGCAGGCGGTCCTCGTTCGCCTTGTTGAGGAGGTCCTGGTCCGGCTTGTAGGGATAGGTCCCCTTCACGAGGGGCTGCGCGAAGCGCTCAACGAAGAGCGCCCAGTATTTCGAGGAGTGCCGCTTCAGGTACCAGACCCAATAGAGCCGATCCAGCAGAGCCCGGCCCCACGGATTGTCTCGGGTGCCGTAGGACAGAACCTGGAACTTCATGGGAGGCGCCGGGATCGGTGCAATGCGTCCCGGGTTGGTGACGACATGAAGGGACTTGTCAGTCGCCGACCAGCCGAACCGCCACATAGGGCGATCGATCACATCGACGGGCAGCCAGGCGCCGGCCAGGGGGCCGCGGGTGGCGCGTTCCCAAAGGATCTCGTTGAAGGCCACGCCCTTGAGGACCGCTTCCAGGGTGTTGGAGATCGGCACGACGCGGAGCGGGATCAGGGAGAGGGCGGTGTGAACGAAGAGGGCGATCTCTTCGGCCTCGGGCGACGAGTCGGCCGCGCGGATGGTCCGCGGCAACGCGAGCACCGCTTTCACTCGCTTTTCCCAGAGGGCTGCGATGTTCGCGTCGGTCTCGACCATCCGGGTGTACAGCTCCCCGACGCGGTCTCCGTCTTCGGAGCGCTCGCGGACGAAGCGGGAGGGGTGGGGGATCTCCTGCCACTTCCCGAACGTGCCGAACGAGCGGAGGAGCATTGGGTCGCTCGCGAGCTCGCCCTCGTAGGGGCGGAGCCGGCGCTCAGCCGCGAGAGCGGTGAGCACCAGCTCGGCGAAGAGCCGCTCGGCGGGGGCGAGCTGGAGGGCGGAATCCATGGGCTACTTCGCCGTCCAGCCGGTGTTGCCGGTGCCGCTGGTCTTCACGTAGAGGGTGGTCGCCGCGGTGCCGTCCTGCCGCAGGAAGAGCGAGCAGACGGGAGCGGCGACGACTCCTTCGGGGGTACCGGTTCCGGTCAGGATTCGGCAGGCGTTGTCCAGGGTGAGCGCGTCGGTGCGGATGGGGCGGTCGATGACGCCGCCGGCTTCCGTGGCGTAGTCGGTGGAAAAGGTTTCGATCGTGCCGGTGGAGCTGCGCTTCAGGTCGACGTTGGTGGACGGCTCGATGTGGACTCCGGTGAGCCGGATGGTCCCTGTGCCCAGGTTCTCCACGGGAACCCCCGAAGGGACGAAGATCCGGCCGCCGTTGATGGTGGCGGAGCCGCTGCCGGCCGTGACGAGGCCTCGGGAGAGCGAGGAGAAGGTGTTGCGGGTGAGGCCGAAGTTGTGGGCCAGGACGCCGCCGCCTGTGACATAGAGCAGGTCGACCGGATGAGTCTCGGTGCCGGTGAGCTGGAGGACGACGTTGGTGAGGGTCACGAAGCCGGAGGCTTCGACCAAGCGAATGGGGCCGGTGGGAGGGGTGCCCGATAGGACAAAGAAGTTGATCAGAGAGGTGCCCGTGTCGAGCTTCAGCAGGGCCGACGGGCAGCCCGCGCACGTGGTGTTGGTCCCGGTTAGCTTGAGGAAGACGCGGGCGGACTGCGCATCGACGGTGCCGCTTGCGCCGGTCGGAACGCCCTGGAGGGTGGTCCAGCTCGGGACGGACAGCGTGGTCTCTTCGTAGCTGAAGCTCGTGGGCGATGAGACGAAGCAGGGGTGAACGAGGACGAGGACGCGCTGCATGGGGCCGCGCGTTGGGAAGCGCTTTGGGATGGCGTCCAGGGCTTCGGAGAGGTCGGAGTAGTCGCCACCGTAAGGAGCGCCTTTGCAGACGGTGATCGTCCAGGGGAAGGCGGCGCTCGTGACGTACTGTCTGAGCTGCGAGGTGTTGTAGGGCGCTTTGTTGGGCCGCGGAATCTGGGCCTCGGCGGGCGGGAGGACGCCGAAGAGACCAAGGACGGCGAGGACAGCAAGGACGACGCGGACGAATTGGGTTCGTTTCATGTTTACATCCTCCTCAGGATGTCCAGGGAATCGAGTGGGTTGGCTGTGGGGGTTGCGTATACGAGGGGCGGTGTGGACACTGACCAGGTGGCGGTCAGCTTGCGTAGCTCGGCGACGCGAAGGGCATCGACGAGGTGATCGTTGAGCTTGGAAAAGCGGCGGGTGTCGCCGGATTGCGAATAGGTGTGATTGGCTAGGAGGTGCCGGACTTCGGGGTCGAAGGGAAGCTCGAGGCCGCGGCCGTGAAGGCGGCGCTCGATCAGTTGGGTACCCAGCTCCTTGTAGGAGATGAGCACTTCGCGGCCCGAGGCCGGGTCCAGTAGGGCTTCGCCCGTCGCGGGGTCGATGGCCGGCGTGGAGCGGTTGAAGACGTAGCCGGAGAGGCGGTCGCCGAACTCGGGCGCCAGGAGGTCCACCAGCACTCGGCCGACGCCGGTGGCGTCGAAGCCCCAGCCGCCGGCGGGCTTGAGGATCGCGTCAAGGGCGAGGATGAAATCGCGCTGCGCGTACCAGTTCCAGCCGGTCAGGTGGATGCGAAGGACGAGCGCGTCGGACAGAGGGCTGCGGCGCTCGAAGAGGATTTCGGTGACGGTGGCGGAGCCGACGTCCACGCCGGCGGTGAGGTCGCCGGGGAGGTGGCGGACGAAGAAGCGGGTCAGGTCCGTCACGACTTGCCGGCGCTGCTCGGCGTCCCAGCGGTCCCAACCCGAGACGTCCGCCTGCTCCTGGAGGACGGTGAGGTAGGGCTGCGGGATGTCGGTGCCGCCGTCGGCCTCGTCGAGGTCATCGCCGGCGGGCGGCTGCAGCTCGCCCTCATCACCCCAGGGGTAGGAAGGATTCAGCCGGCGGGAGAGACCGTCGACCTGGCCGGCGCGGCTGTCCCAGCGGAACGAGACGGAGAGGTAGTCGGGGATCCAGGTGAGCGCCGGCTTGAGGAGGCGCTCTGGGAAGAGGGAGTACTCGGGATCTCCGGGCAAGCCGAGAACGTTGTGGACGTAACCCGGCTCGTCGGGACCGCCGTAGAAGCCGACGAATTCCTGGCGGCGCTCTTCGCTCCAGAACGGGTGCGGCATGATGGTCTTGGGCCAGTGGAAGCGGACCCAGACCCGGCCGCCCAGATCGCGGGCGAGAGCGCGGGTGCTCTCGGGAACGGTCTCTGAGGTGGAGCGGAGGAGCTGGGCGAGGACCAGCTCGGGGGTGTCAGCGGGGACGATCGAGTCCGCGGGGATGGCGTTGTCGGCGATCCGCTGGAAGGTGCACTGGCGATCACCGGTGGGCACGGAGTAGATCCGGATCTCGCAGCCCGGCTTGGCGGCGCGCCAGAACTCGCTCCAACTCCTGGGGTTCACGACCTTGGCGGCTTCGTCGTGCAGGAGCCAGCCGCGGACGTGGATGCCGCGGTAGGCGCGGCCGTCGTGGCCGGCGGGCCGGAAGAGGACGCGCAGGCCGTTGCGCCAGGTCAGACGCCGATAGGGCTTGGTGGTGCGGGCGCGCAGGGAGTTGGCGAGGAAAGGATTGGCGCTGAGCTGCCACTCGACCTCCTCCCAGATCTCGTCGAGGTCGCCATCCAGGGCGGAGCCGACGAGCACGCTGCCGCGCTCGGCACCCAGGCAACCCCAGAGCAGCAGGCCGACGATCTCGCGGCTCTTGCCGACTTCGGCGCCGTCCTGGTGGACGACGTGCCCACGGAAGCGGAGGGAGGGCCGCTGGTAGGGGAAGAGTTGCCAGAGGCCGCCGCCGTCCTCGGGTTTGTTGACCAGGTTGGTTTCGACCCAGAGGACGGGGTCCGCGTTGACGAGCCACCACTGGAGGCGGTCGACGTCGAGGACCTGGTCGCCGAGCTTGAGGTCGCCGCGTTCGAGGGCCTGCCAGGACCAGCGGTTGCGCCGGAGGAGGGCGTCGATCAGGTCCGGGAGAGCGGGGTGGAGCAGCTCGACGCTATGCATCGGAGTCGTCCCCCTCCCCAGCGAGGCCTTTCCGCATCTGACTCACCCAAGCGGCCCGGCCGGCAAGGCCGAGACCCTGGTCTCTCTCGCGCTCGCCGCTCGAGCGGGGCGTGATGGCTTGGTCGGCGGCCGTGTGGCCGAGCTGGCGGAGAAGCTGGAAGGTGTTTGCCGCGCGGGGGTTCTCGACAGGGCGCTCGGCCACGACTTCGAGGTCGCCGTCGGCGTTGCGGCCCACGATGGGGACGTTGACGACGAGGCCCTCGTGCATGAGCGTGGAGAGCTCGCCATGGGCGAGCGCGAGCTGGCCGGCCATGGAGGTGGCGGCGAGCTCGGCCAGGCCAGCGAGGTCGCCGGACTGGATGGCGGCCAGGTAGGCCTGCATGACGTCGTGGTGACCGAGGGACACCAGGCAGGCGGAGAGGCCGCCGCCGCGTGACTCCACGGCTCGCTTGACGTCGCATGTGCCGGTGCCGCCGTTCGGGCAGACGGCGGGTTTGCAGGGCGGCAGTGCCTGGCCCAACGCGGTGGCGGCGTGCTCGCCGGTCTTCACCGCGGCGGCGCGGCGCTGCGCACGCTCTTTCGAGGACAAGGGCTTGCCCTTGGGCCGACCGCCCTTTCCTTTGGGTTCCTGCTGTGACCGATTCGGCATCTTGACAGCGCTCGTGTTCCGCGAGCAGGTTGATTCCATGAGCACAAGAGCCCAAATCGGAGAAGCCCAGGAAACGGGGGCTAAACGTAAGAAGCAGAGAGAGTTAGGAGGCCAGGAGGAAAGGCAAAATCGTAAGGATGAAGCTTACGTTCTCAATGGATGGACCTCTTTCCTGGTGAGCGTCCGAGGGCGGACGGAGGGGACGGCGGGGAGATATCGGCGGCTGGTCGAGCGGCTGCTCGCGGACGTCGGGAAGCCTATTGCGCAACTCGGCCGAGAAGACATCGAGAGGCACCTGCGCCGGCTGCATGTGGCCGGGCGGGGGGAGTCGGTGCGGCAAGGGGTGGTGGTGGCGGTTCGGTCGCTCGGGGAGTGGTGCCTGGCTCATGGGATCGTGGAGGTGAACCCGGGGGCGGGGTTGGCGGGGCCTTCAGGCTTCCGAAGGGAGGTACGGCCGCTGACGGTGGAGGAGGTGTCGCGGCTCATCTGGGGAGACCGCCCGGGCTACCTGCCGCGCGGGCATCGAAAGCTGCGGGACCGGGCACTGCTCGCGGTGATCTACATCGCGGGCCTCCGTGCCTCCGAACCGGGGCCGATCCGCTTGAGCGACGTGCAGTGGGACGAGACGGCGGGAGTCTTTCGGCTTCTTTTGGTGAAGAGCAAGGCGGCGCGCCGGGAGAAGTGGGTCCACCTGGACCGTCAGGTGTCCCGGGTGCTCGGTGCCTACCTAGCCGTGCGGCCGGCGGGCTCACCATGGTTGTTTGTCTCGGAGCGGGGAAAGCCGCTGACGCGGGCGGGGGTGTATCAGATCTTCCAGCGGCGGACCAAAGAGGAGGGGATCGAGGCGCGAGGGCGAAGGATGTCGCCGCACATCCTGCGGCACTCAATAGCCACGCACCTGCTCGCGCGAGGATGGGACATCCGGACGGTCCAGATCCACATGCGGCATGCTTCGATCAAGACGACGGAGGTGTACCTGCATGCGGATGAGGGGAGGGTGCAGCGGATGATGCTCCGATGGAGCCCGCTCGGACCACGGAGGGAGCGGCGGGTGGAGTTGGGGCGAGGGCTGTCGGAGCTGCTTGGGGAGCTGGGGGTGGGTAGGGAGAGGGTTCCCGGAGATGAGGTTTAGCTTCCGGTCTTGGTAGCCTTCCAGACCTCGTAGACGCGGCGGGCGAGGGAGATCGGCAGTTGGGCGACAACGGCTGACCAGAACGACCAGTAACCCCGAACCAGCACCATGCCGGCCTGCCAGGGGCGGCCGGCGGCGAGGGCGGCGAAGTGCTCCTTCTGCATGTCGCTGAGAGTGGGCTCCAGAACTCGGGTGAAGGTTCTCTTTGAGAAGCAGAGCTCAGCGCAACGTCGGAGGCCCCAACCGGGAGCTCGGGATACGGGAGGACGGAGGAGTCGCACCATCCGGAGGATCACGCGAAAAGGAGCTGCCAGCAGTTCAAGAAGGACTCCCACCAGAAGCACCACAAGCAGTCCAAGGAGGTACATCGGGCCCGAAGGATTCATGGGATAGCTCCAACGGCGAGGGTGCTGCTCGCGAGTTCCCAGGCGTGAAGCACACGAGCACCGTAGCCAGTGGCCTGAAAGAGGCGCCGAGGCAGGCCGCCTGTGCCTTCGTCGCCCGGCACCTGGCGCGATTCGACGTAGCCCTTCTCGGCCATACGGCCTAGAGTGACGTAGACGGTGCCGCGCTTGATCTTGTCGGGAGCGGCGCCGACCATCTCCAAGCCGTACATCTCGCCGTTAGAGATAAGGAGTTGGAGGATGATGGCTTCCTTAGACGAGAGTCGGGGGATATCCATATCTTTAATCTTTCTTGAAAAGTTCACTTGGAGCTTCTGGCCTGCCAGAGGGCTGCGATGCGACCTAGGACGGAGAAGCCGAGTTGACTGACGGCAGCCGCGGCGAGCGCCATACACCCTTGTAGGAAGATCCGGCGGGCCTTCAACGGGTGCCCTTCGGCGAGGGCGGCGGAGTGTTCTTGACAAAGGTCCGCGAGGGTTGGTTCGAGGACTTGGGCGTAAAGCAGAGGAGCCAAGGCCTGGAGACGGCGGCGGAGGCGTTCCAGAAGGGGCGCTCGCCTGTTGGTGGTCTGCGACAAAGCTGGCGCAGGAGACCCTGGACTAGGCATCGGGGTGGATGTTTTCGGAGCGTCGGGGGACAGGTGGGGCAACTCCTGGTGTCTCTTGTCGCGTATTTTCTCCAGGAGCCTTTTGTTTAGGTAGGAAGTATGAAAGCACACGGCGTTTCTGCTGATCTGTAACTCCCTACTAATGTCATCCACACTTTTGCCCTGAAGGTAGAGCCTAAACACCTGCCGTCTCCGGGGAGTAAGGATCGCATGAATGTCATTCAAGGCATTAATGAAATCTGGACTAATCTCCAGCGCGGGCCCGGCTTTCTGTGGGAGCGGCTCCATATCACTATGCTGACAGAGTGTAGGACTGCTGTCAAGTAGGAGTTTAGTCAACAAAAGTCCTGTTCTGCTGACTGCCGTGGCCGGCTTGGTGCCTTGGCGTAAGTGTCTGACGCGGCTGTAGTTGACGGCGCTGATGCGTGGCGGAACCCCTCGCGCCGGCGGCGCCGGTGCGGAAAACGAAACCAGTTTCGTTTTCGGCGGGCGCAAAGGCCCGTCAGCGCTGCGTTCCGCCGGATCGGCGGGGCGT
>DASPJI010000011.1:0-9485 GCA_035628695.1 Thermoanaerobaculia bacterium
TTCTTCGCCTCCCGGCGCGAGCATCACGAGCTCGCGGTCGACCTGCTCATGCGCCTCGCCGGCAGCGACCCCGGCGGCGGCCACGAGGCCGCGGCCTTCCTGGCCAGCGAGCGGGCCCACGCCCGCGGCCTCCTCGACCTCATGGCCGAGGGGCGGATCGGCGCCGGCCGCGAGCTGCCGCGGGCGCTGCGCGAGCGCGAGGTGGAGATCGACGCCCGGCTCTCCCAGGTGCAGAACCTGCTGATCCGGGAGCTCTCGGAGGAGCGCCCCGACCCGACGAAGGTCGGCAAGCTGCGCCGGGAGCTGCGGCAGGCCGAGGAGCAGCGGCAGGACCTGGAGGCCCGCATCCGGCGCGAGCACCGGCGCTATGCCCAGGCGCGCTACGGCGAGCCCCTCCCGTTGAGCCGGATCCAGCCGCTCCTGGATGCGGAGACCGCCCTGCTGGAGTACGTCATCGGGCAGGAAGCCTCCTACCTCTTCGCCGTCACCCGCGAGGGGATGACCACCCACCGGCTGCCTCCCGCCGGGGAGATCGCGCGCCTGGTCCGGGCGGCCCGCGCCGGCCTCGAGGCCCCGGACTCCCCACGGCGGCTGCGCAGCTACGCCGCGGCGGCCCGCGGGCTCCATGACCGGCTCATCGCCCCGGCCCGCCGGACCCTCGCCGGCAAGCGGCACCTGCTGGTCGCCGCCGACCGCAGCCTCCACCTGCTGGCGTTCGAGACCCTGCTGAGCGCCGATGCGGCCGGCCGGCCGGCGCACGAGCTTCCTTATCTAGCGCGCGAGTACGCGGTGACGTACGTGCCCTCGGCCACGGTCTGGGCCGAGCTGATGGAGTCGCGGCGGCAGCGGCCCCCGCCGGACCCGTCCGCCAAGCGGCTCCTGGCCGTCGCCGACCCCCTGAACCTCTCCAAGGCGCCGGCGCCCCCCGGCCAGCAGGGTGCGGCGCCGCCGGCTGGCGTCACCCGCACCGGGCGCGGCCTCCTCGACGCGGACCGCTGGAGCTGGAGCCGTCTCGAGGGCTCCGGCCGGGAGGTCCAGCGGATCGCCGGGCTCTATCCGCGCGGCGACGTGGCCCTCTACATCGGCGCCGAGGCCACGGAGGAGAACCTCAAGGGGAGCCGTTGGCTCTCGGACGCGCACCGGCTCCACTTCGCTACCCACGGGATCATCAGCGAGACCCAGCCCGAGCTGTCGGCCCTCCAGCTCACCCGTGCCGAGGGATCGCGCGAGGACGGCCTCCTCCAGGCGTACGAGATCTTCGACCTCCGGCTCGGCGCCGACCTGGTCGTGCTGTCCGCCTGCGAGACGGCGCTCGGCAAGCAGGTCACCGGCGAGGGGCTGATGGGCCTCACCCGGGCCTTCCTCCATGCCGGCGCCGCCAGTGTGGTGGTGAGCCTCTGGCCGGTGGCCGACGACTCGGCCACGCCCGATCTGATGGTCTCGTTCTATCGCCGGCTGGACCGGTCGCGGGACGCCGCCCGGCGCAAGGCCGAGGCGCTCCAGGCCGCCAAGCTGGATCTCATACGAGAAAAGCAATACGCTCATCCCTATTACTGGGCACCTTTCATCCTGGTGGGCGAGCCAGAGTAGACGCAGGCGCGTAACATTTGTGGTTCCCCGGGCGCCTGTCCCCGCTGGAACCGTCCGTCCGGTGAATGTTGGAGAAAAGGAGAGAGCCATGCACAACGGTCAGATTCATGTCTACGTCGAGCCGACCGACGGGAACCACATGGTGCCCAGCCACGTGGGGCTGGATTCGGCGAGCATCGCCACCGGCGCGCTGTCGGTCGGCATGGGAGCGGTCGACGCGGCCGGCGAGACCCTCGCCGCCGTCGCGGTTCCGGTCCTGAGCTCTCCCGCGCTGGCGGGCCTCGGGCTGGAGACCCTGGCCGTGGTGGTGAGGTCCGATTTCTTCCACTACGGGTTCCTCTTCTTCGGCCTGGTGAGCCTGGTGCTCAACGCCACCAATCTCTTCCTCGGCTTCTGTTTGAAGGGGAAGAACCGAAGCCTCTCGGCCGAAGTGGCGAAGACCTATGAGGCCAAGACGCATGGCACGCCCGATCACGGCGAGGGGCACAGCCACGAGCACGAGCATGGCCACGAGCACGAGCCGGCGCCTGCCCAGCCGGTCAAGGCGCCGTTCACGCCGCGGGCGTCGTAGCCGCGCCGAGACGTCCCGGTCCCTCCCGTGCTTCCGGGCGACCCGCATATACTGCGGGGCGGACGAGAAAGGGAGGAACCGATGAAGAAGATCTGGATAGGAACCGCCGCCCTGGTTTTGGCGGCGTTGCCTCTGATGGCGCACGAGGAGGGGGGGATGGTGTCCGCTGACGTGGTGCCGGTGTTGAGCGTCCAGGGGTCCGGTCAGACGCGGGTGGAGCCGGACGAGGCGGTGGTGCGGCTGGGGGTGACCGCCCAGGCGCCGACCGCCCGGGCGGCGCAGGACCAGGTCAATAAGACCGCCGCCGCGATCCTGGCGGCGGTGCGCGCGCTGGGCGTCGCCGCGGAGCAGGTCCAGACCTCCGAGCTGTCGCTGGGCCCGGTCTACTCCTCCGGCGGTCCGCAGGAGCGCAACGAGCCGCGGATCACCGGCTATCAGGCGAACAACGTGGTGTCGGTGACGCTGGCGGAGCTGAACCGCGTCGGGCCGGTGATCGACGCCGGGCTGGGCGCCGGCGCCAACCGCCTCGAAGGGGTGATGTTCGGGCTGCGCAACGACGCGCCGGCCCGCGCCGCGGCCCTGGCCAACGCCGTCACCGAGGCCCGCGGCAAGGCCGAAGCGCTGGCCCGCGCCGCCGGGGTCCGCCTGGTGGAGATCGTCGAGATCGTCGAGGGCGGCGTCTCGGTCTTCACCCCCACCATGGCCCGCGGCGGCCGCGTCGCCATGGAGGCGATGGACATGGCGATGGCGACGCCGGTCTCCTCCGGCCAGGTGTCGGTGGATGCCAGCGTCACCCTGCGCTACCGGATCGCCCCCCAGGCGGGCGCCGGAGCGCCGCGGTGACAGCCGGGATGAACGCCGAGGAGGTGGTCCGCCTCCTCGGCCTCGCCCCCCATCCCGAAGGGGGCTTCTACCGCGAGACGTTCCGGGATGGCTCGCCAGGGACGGGCCGCGGGGCGTCCACCGCCATCTACTTCCTGTTGCGCGAGGGGGAGGTCTCGGCCTGGCATCGCATCGACGCCGCCGAGGTCTGGCACTGGTACGCCGGCGCGCCCCTGGAGCTGACGCTCTCGCCGGGCCGCGGGCACGTCACCGTGCGGCTCGGCCCGGATCTCGCGGCCGGCGAGCGCCCCCAGGCGGTGGTGCCGGCGGGGGAGTGGCAGTCCGCGCGCACGCTCGGTGCCTGGGCGCTGGTGGGCTGCACGGTCGCCCCCGCTTTCGAGTTCTCCACGTTCGAGATGGCGCCGCCCGGCTGGGCTCCGGAGCCGGAGGTGGGTGCCTGATGAGGTGGCGCTGGCTTCTCGCCGCGCTGGCGCTCGCCGCCTGCGAGCCCCGGGAGGTCCCCGGGGCGGCCGGTGAGATGCCTGCCGAGTCTCCGGAGGCGGTGCGGCAGGCGCGGGAGCGCCGGGAGATCCGGCAGAAATCCGGCTGCGTCGCTCCGTGGCCTTCAGGAGCCCGGGAGGCCGTCGAGAGTGTGCAGAAGGCGGCCGCCGCCGGCAACGCCGCGGCCCTGCGCCCCTTCATGGCCAGCGAGCTCACGTGGAGCTTCGGCGGCGATGCCGACGCGGGCCAGGCGATCAAGCACTGGCGGCAGAACCCCGAGGTGCTCCGGGAGATGGCCGCGATCCTGGCCAGGGGTTGTGTCGTGCAGGAGACGCCCGAGGGGGCTTCCGAGAGGATCGTCTGCCCCCCGGAGTACGAGTCCCAATCCGGCTACCTGGGCTACCGGGCGGGCTTCGAGCGCCGGGGGGAGGTCTGGAAGATGACCTTCTTCGTCCAGGGCGACTGACCCACCCCCCTACGCTACGCCCTCCTCCCGGGCCGCTTCGGTCCAGACCTCGATGTCCTTGGCGCTCATCTCGCCGACCGGCTTCTCCCGGGCGTCCCGGTAGTCCCACTCCTCCACGTCCTTCAGGTACTGGGAGCGCGACAGGACGGTGCCGCGGCAGAGCCCCTCGACGCCCTGGAGGAGCGAGGGGTCGCGGACCTCGCCCAGGGCGCGGCCGAGCAGGTCCTCCATCACCCGGGCGGGGATGCGGTGCGCCTCCCCGGGATAGATGTAGCCGAAGAGCAGGAGGTGGGTCAGGAGCACCCGCCAGTGCTCGGCGAAGCGCTGGAGCAGGCGGTCCCAGTCCAGGCTCTCGGCGCAGGAGCGGATCAGGTGGCTGATGTCGCCGCCGTCGAAGCGCTCGCGCTCCATGATGAAGGACTTGGACCAGATGATCTCCTCGGCCGGGCAGAGCTTCGCCGGCACGCCGAGCACCTCCTCGTCCACCGCCTTCTCGAACCAGAGGTCGTCCACCTCGGCGATGCCGTTGCCCGAACTGAAGATGAGGTCGACGAAGGCGTCCCCCTCATAGGCCTTGCCGAGCCAGTGGGGGAACGTGCGTTCCACCTGATAGCCCGCTTTGGCGAGGACGTCCAGCGCCTGGTCGAAGTCGCGGTGGTGGACGAAGATGTCGAAGTCCTTGGTATGGCGGACGATCCCGGTGTAGCGGGCATAGGCGTAGGCGCCCCCCACCAGGAACCGTACCCCCGCCTGCTCCAGCTTGCGCATGGTGCGACGGTAGAAGTCGGCGGTCTCTTCGCTGAGATGCTCTCCCGAGCTGCTGTTTCCCTTGGCTGTCTGATCGGTCGCGAGGCTCGTGGCCATCGGCGTCTCCTCCAGTGGCCATCCTCTCGTGAGCAAAAGACGTACCATGCCGTTCTGGCACACCTCTTGCCAAGATCTCCGGTGGACAGAATGGAAGGGAGAGAGAGCCTTGTCACGAAGAGACGGAACGGTACGGATCGGCGCCCTGGCCGACCTCCACTACACCCGGACGCCGGAGCAGCCCCTGCGCGAGCTGCTCTCCCAGGCGGGCCGCGAATCGGACGTCCTCCTGATCTGCGGCGACCTGACCGACCACGGATTGCCGGAGGAGGCGCAGGGCTTGGCGCGGGAGATTCACGGGGCGGTGTCGATCCCGGTGATCGCGGTGCTCGGCAACCACGACTTCGAGGGGGGACAGCAGGAGGAGGTCAAGACCATCCTGCGCGACAGCGGCATCCGGGTGCTGGACGGCGACGCCACCGAGGTGGAGGGGGTGGGCTTCGCCGGCGTCAAGGGGTTCGCCGGCGGCTTCGGCAAGCGCGCCCTGGGGCCCTGGGGCGAGGACATCATCAAGCTGTTCGTCCGCGAGGCGGTCGACGAGGCGCTGAAGCTGGAGGCGGCGCTCGCACGCCTCCGCAAGCGGCCGCGGATCGCGGTGCTGCACTACTCGCCGATCCAGGAGACCGTCCAGGGGGAGCCGCTGGAGATCTATCCGTTCCTCGGCTGCAGCCGGCTGGAAGAGCCGCTGACCCGCTACCCGGTGGACGCGGTCTTCCATGGCCACGCCCACCGCGGCTGTCACGAAGGCAAGACCGCCTCGGGGATCCCGGTCTTCAACGTCAGCATCCAGCTTCTGCGCCAGACCTATCCCGACCGGCCCGCGTTCATGACCTTCGAGGTGAATGTGGACGAGGAGGCCGACCCATCTCAGCAACGGCAGCCCGGCGAGGACCGCCGGGTCCAGGAACGACGAAAGGAGTGACACCATGCCGACCGCCTGGAGCGACAAGGACGAGCGCCAGTACGAGCACATCAAGGAGAGCTCCGAGGAGCGTGGCGTGCCGGAGAAGCGCGCCAAGGAGATCGCCGCCCGCACGGTCAACAAGAACCGGCGCGAGGAGGGGCGCACCCCCAACAAGACCACCCAGGGGACGGGCAACCCCAACAAGGGGCTCGAGGCGCGCAAGGTCGACGAGCTGCGCAACATCGCCAGCGACCTCGAGATCCCGGGGCGGAGCAAGATGAACAAGGCGGATCTGGTGAAGGCGATCCGCGGCAAGCGGTCCCACTGAGGCGGCCCGGACGCTGTAGTAGACTTGCCGGGCGCGCCGCGGGGACAGCGTCCGATGGAGAGCAGCGAAGGGTTCGTTTTCATCCGGCCGGGCCTCAACCTGTACTACCAGTCGGTGGGGCAGGGGCCGGAGGCGGTCGTCATCCCCAACGCCAACTGGCTGGGGCACGCGCTCCAGCCGCTGGCCGAGGGGCGGCGGCTGATCTTCTACGACCCGCGCAGCCGCGGGCGCTCCAGCACGGTGACCGACCCGCGCCAGCTCGGCATTGAGGAGGACGTCAACGACCTCGAGGCGGTGCGGCGCTTCTTCGGCCTGGAGCGCATGGCCCTCCTCGGCTCCTCCTATCACGCGGCGATCACCGCCCTCTACGCCATGGAGTACCCGGAGAAGGTGGCGCGCCTGCTCCTGGTCTGCCCGATCACGCCGCGCCGCCCGGGCGAGTGGGCGCAGGAGACGCCGACCGCCGACATGCTGGTCTACCCGCCCGGCATCCCGCGGCTGGAGGAGATGCGGCGCGACGCGGTCGACCGCGAGGACCCGGTGGCCTTCTGCCGCGCCTGGTTCACCCACTTCCTGCTGCCGGCCCAGATGGGGGAGCCGTCCGCCATCCTCCGCTTCCCGGTGGAGGACGTCTGCTCCTTCCCCAACGAGTGGCCGAGCCACACCATGAGCCTCTACTTCGAGCACATCATCCCGAAGATGGAGGACTGGGACTTCAGGCCGCGCTTGGCGGGTCTCGAGACCCCGCTCCTGGTGATCCAGGGGACGGACGACCTGGTGCCTCTCGAGGCCTCCCGCGACTGGGCCGCCTACGCTCCGAACGCCATGTTCCTTCCCCTCGCCGGGGCGGGGCACCACCCCTATCTGGAGCGTCCCCGCGAGTTCTTCAGCGCCGCCGACCGCTTCTTCAAGGGGGAGTGGCCGCAGGGGGCGCAGGCCGTCCAGCACCTCGCCTGACGAGAGCCGGCACGGCCGCGGCGAGGGCGGCCCCCAGGAACAGCGCGTTCGTCTCTCCCACCAGCCGGACGAGGAGCCCCAACGACAGGGAACCGGCGGCCGGGTATCCGGCCGAGCCGGCGAGGACCAGGGCCGCGGCCACCGCCTGGCCCGCCAGGACCGCGGCCAGCCCGGCGGCGAAGGCGCCGGCCTGGGGGGAGCGGGCGAAGGCTGCAGCGAGCCCGAAGACCACAGCGAGCGCCGGCAGGGCTTGGCGGAGCGCCGCCGCCGCCACCGCTCCGGGCAGGCCCAGCGGGCCGTCCGCGAGGGCGAACGCGAGCCGGACGTCCAGCGTCGAGAGGCTCGCCGTCTCTCCCAGGCCGCGGGCGAGGACCGCGGGCGCGATGCCGCAGAGCATGCCGCAGAGGAGAGGGGCACGGGGGAGGAGCCGCCTCCCCAGGAGCGCGCCCAGCCCCAGGCCCGCGAGGACGGCCAGGATCAGGACGGCCGGGCCGCCGGCGGACAGATCTCCGGACGTGGCCGAAGCCCAGGCTTCTCCGAGGCGGAGCAGCCCGAAAAGGCCGCCGGCGGCGAAGGCCGCCCAGGGGAGAGATCCCCGGCGCCCGGACCGGACTGCCATCGCCACCCAGCCCAGGCTCGCGAGGGAGGCGGCGAGGGCTAGCCGGTGGAGCCCCAGCGCCGCCGCGGCGAGTGACAGCCACAGGGTCGCGTTGAGGAGGAAGGGGGCGCGCCTATGGATCTCGCCCTGGGCGACCGCACGCCAGAGGAGGAGGCAGGCCCCGGCGGCCAGGAGGGCGAGGAGCGGCACCGGCCATCCGGTGCCCCGCTCAGCCGGCTGGACGGGAGGCGCCGGGAGGCCCAGGGGGGCGAGGACGAGCGCGGCGACGCCGCTCTGGCGGACGGCGCCGAACCGGCCGCGCGGCAGCCCGGGCCCGGCCACGACCAGCGGTGTCCGCACGACCGCGGGCTCCGGGCCGGCGTGCCCGCCGCTGCCGGTGACCCCGTGATCGGAGGTGACCACCACCGCGGTGCCGGCACCGGCCAGGGAGAGGAGGCGGCCGAGCGCCGCGTCGGCGCGCGTCAGGGCCTGCCGGTGCTCCGGCGAGCGGGCGCCATGGAGGTGGGCCGCGTCGTCCGGCTCGCTGAGGTGGACGACGACCAGGCCGTACCGGCCCCCGGCGAGGGCTGCGGCGCCGGCGGCGAGCACCCGGTGGTCCTCGCCGGAGACCGTGCGGACCGCCAGGGAACCGTCGAGCCAGGAGCCGTAGAGATCGGCCCAGAGGCGCGGCCCGGCGGCGAAGGTCCGGAGCCCCGCGGCCCGGGCGGCGGCGAAGATCCCGCCGGATGGCGCCGGAGAGGCGCCGAAGTCCTGAAGGAAGGAGGCCGGAGGCGGGACCTCCCCTTCGGCCAGCGTCCGGATGCCCGCGATGGTCGAGGGGATCAGCGACTCGACCAGGGCGGTCCCGGTGCTGCCGCGATGGGCCAGCCCGGCCAACTGGGGCATCAGGGTTGCGTCGAAGGCGTGGTCGGCGCGGAGCCCGTCGATCACCACGAGCAGGACCCGCTGAGCCCGGGCCGGGCCGGAGGGGGGAGAAGGAGGGGGCTGGAAGCCGGCCCGGTCGCCGGAAAGCCGCGGGCCCAGGGCGAGCGCCAGGATCAGCAGGAGGAGGGCGACGGAGTTGCCGGCGGCGGCAAGGGCGTGCAGCCGGGGTCTCAGCGCGTCTCCAACGTCTCCGGCGCCGGGCTCGGCCCGTACGACCGTCCCTTCCACGCGGCAGGGCGGCCCAGGAGGTGGCGGGTGAGAGCGGTCCATTGGATGGCGAGGAAGAGCAGGATGCTCACCGGGTGGAGCAGCGCGCCGTCCAGCGGCTGCCGGAACCGGCGCGCCGCGGCCAGACGGGGCAGGTAGACGGCCAGCGTTCCCGCCAGAGAGGCCCCGAGCGCCACCGCGTCACCCTTGATCAAAGCCGGCAGGAGCAGCAGCGGCGGCAGCACTTGACCGGTGAGGAGCAGGGCCGTCACCGGCAGGATCTTGCCCGGCGAGGCCACCCCCTCGACGGCGTTCTTGGCCAGGCCCCGCCAGACCTCCCCCGCGTTCGTGTACATGCGGCACGAGGCGGCGTCCGTGGCATCGAAGAGATCGGTGGCGAAGCCGGCGCGGCGGAAGGCGCGGGGGAGGGCGATGCCATCGTGGAGCGAGGCGGCGATGGCGCTGTGGCCGCCGGCGCGCTCATAGGCGTCGCGCCGGGCGAAGAAGAGCTGACCGCAGCCGGCGCCGTAGGCCGGGTGGGTGCTGCGCCGCATGCGGGCCATGGGGAGGAAGCCCAGGAGCACGAAGTGCATCAGGGGGATCAGCATCCGTTCGAGGAGCGTCTCCGTCTCCTGGCGCGGGAAGCCGCTCACCAGCCCGGCGCCGCTCGCCTTCAGGAAGGCGGTGCCGCGGGCGAGGCCGCCCGGGGTGAGGCGCACGTCGGCGTCCGCG
>DASPJI010000012.1:0-11569 GCA_035628695.1 Thermoanaerobaculia bacterium
GTGGCTCGCCCGGCTGCGCGAGTACCTGGAGGGGACCCTGCGCAAGACCAAGCCCCTGCTGCTCCTCGGCGACTTCAACATCGCGCCCGACGAGCGCGACGTGCACGACCCCGACCTCTGGCGCGGCAAGATCCACTTCCATCCCAGCGAGCACCGGGCCCTCGGGCGCATCATGGGCCTGGGGCTGCACGACCTCTTCCGCAAGCATCACGAGGAGGGGGGCTTCTACTCCTGGTGGGATTACCGCGCGCTGGCCTTCCCGAAGAACAACGGCCTGCGGATCGACCTCATGCTGGGCAACGAGCCGCTGCTCGAGCGCTGCACCTCCTGCGTCATGCACCGCGACGAGCGCAAGGGGGAGACCCCCTCGGACCACATCCCGGTGGTGGCGGAGATCAGCGAGGCCAAACCCCCGGCGCGGAAGAAGGCGGCCGGGAAGGCCTAGCCGGCGCTCATCCAGCGCGCCGACTCCCAGCCGAGGTGGCCGTGGGAGTTGAACAGGCGGACGACCGGGCGCTCCCCCCAGTCGACGACGCAGAGGGTGCCGGGATCGAGGAACATGCGGCGGGCGGCGGCCAGCGGCACGCCGAGGGCGGCGCAGAGCAGGGCTTTGATCGGGCCGACGTGGCTCACCAGGGCGATCCAGTCGCCGGCGTGCCGCCGGCCCAGGTCCTCGGCGAGCTCCAGCACCCGCTCCTGGACGGCGGCGAGCGACTCGCCGCCCGGCGGCGGCAGGCTGAGGTCCGCCTCCCAGCGCAGCAGCTCCTCCCGTTCCTGGCCGGCGAGAATCTCGGTCCGGGTCAGCCCCTCCCACTCGCCGAAGCACTGCTCGCGCAGCCGCGGCTCGAGGAGCAGGGGGAGGTCCCGCGCCGCGGCAACGCGGCTCGCGGTGTCGGCGGCCCGCCGCAGGGGGCTGGCGTAGACGGCGCGGACCGGCAGGGGGGCCAGCGCCTCGGCCAGACGCCCGGCCTGGAGGAGGCCCGACTCGGCGAGCGGCTCGTCCCGGCTGCCCAGGTAGCGCATCTCCCGGTTGGAGACGGTCTCGCCGTGGCGGATCAGGAACAGGCGCAGGGAATGGGGGGAGTGGCTCATGGTCGCGGCGACGCGCCAGAGCCTATCGCGAATCGGTGAGCAAGGGAGCGCCCGGGCTCAGGGCTGGACGCTCGCCACTCGGGACCTGCGCGCGTAGCGGTCCGCCGCCCACAGGCCCATGCGGGCGGCGAGCAGGCAGACGATGATGCCGGCGACGAGTTGGACGGCCCACATGGTCCAGTCGATGGCGAGCGGCCCGAGGAAGAAGGCGCGCAGGCTGACGCCGATCCCCCAGAGCACCGCGGCGATACAGCCGATCGCCATGACCGGCTCGGACCACTCGGAGCTGCTTCTCTCGTTCACTGGCATACCCTCCCGGAGACCTGTCGTCTTGTCTTGGGGTGCGTGGGGAAGGTCCCACGCCACCGTCTCCGGGAAGACAGGACGAGCAAGGGGCGTGCCGGGCTAGGCTCCGGCCGCCGCGGCCTCGACCGGCTGCGCGTCCGGGGGCATGGAGCCCGGCGCCACGTACTCCTCGCCCAGGCGCCCCTTGAGGGCGGCGTACTTGGTGTCCAGGGCCTCGAAGACGGCGGCGATCTGCTCCAGGCGCTGGTCGAGGTCGATGGTCCAGTGCTCGTTCTTCACCGGCTCGAGCTTGACGCCGTTCAGCCGGTAGGAGAGGGCGTCGAAGCGCATCTGCACCGGGCCGACGTGGAGCTTGGCCGAGAGGATCTCGGCCCCCTCCTCCAGGTAGCGGTGGAGATCGTGGAGGATGGCGCCGGTGAGGCTGACCTTGGTCTCGCGGGTGGCGAGTCGGACGCTCCCGGTTTCGGGCTCGACCATGACATCGGGCTCGTCGAGGAGGGCGCGCACGAAGCGGCAGCCGAGGACCGACTGCCCCGGCTCCTTGGGGAGCACCACGTCGCTCGCCTCGTCGACCTCCGGGGCCTCATCCAGCCAGGGGGCCTTGAAGTCGGCCTCCACGCCGGTCTGGCGCAGCAGGGTGAGCACGGTCCCCAGGTAGGTCTTGGCGGTGCTCGCCACATAGAGGAGGTTGTTGTCCAGGCAGCACTCGATGATCTTGGTGCGGGGCGCCTGCTGCATGCAGGACTCGGCCTCGGCCAGCTCCTTGAGCTTCTTGCGCGTCTTGGAGCCGACGAAGGTCTTGCCGGTGGCGTCCATCTCGGCCTTGATCAGCTCCCGCAGCCGCTCCTTGACCGCGGTCGGGTCGGGCCGGACCTTGTCGATCCGCACCCGGAAGACGTAGCGGCCCTTGGCCACCTCCCAGGGGGCCTCGATCTCGAAGGGGACGAACCCCATCCGCTCGCGCACCTCGGACCCGGGCTCGATGGCCCAGAACTGCGCGCGCTCGAAATCCGGCCCCTCGGCGGGCACCGCTGCATTGAAACGGGTGACGCTGACCGTCCCGCTCAGAAGACCCATGTCGTACCTCCTGGAAGATTCAAAGGGGAAGAATAGCCGCCAGAGTCGCCACGCCCAAGGGCGGCTTGCGCTCCCCCTCGGCGTTGCTCTCGGGGACCTTGGCCGGCGGGGCGGCCGGAGTGGCCTTGCTGTCCTCGACACCGGTCTGGACCGGGAGGTCCTCCGCGGGGATGTCCTCCTCCGAGATCGGGGCGGCCTCCTCCGGCTTCCCTTCCTCCACGACCTCCTCGGCGGCAGTCTCGTTCTCGGCCTCCTCGGCCCCCTCGGAGATAACCTGCTCGGCCGGCGAGGCCTCCTCCTCCACCCCTTCGAACGCCCCCGCCTCGGTGATCTCCGGCTCCTCGATGACCTCGACCGGATCGGCCTCCTCGGCGGCGTCGCCGAACAGCGGGTCGTCGAACAGCTCCTCGCCCTCGGCCCCGCCGTAGACCGTGACCGTTGGCTGGTCCGTGGCCGGTTGCCCGCCGAGCGGCTGCTCCGTGGCAGGAGCGGCAGGCTCCCCCACGCCGGCGAGGTCCCCGCCGGCCCCCTTCGCCCCTGGCCCCCCCAGGTCGAGCGCGAAGACGAAGCTCGCCTCCTCGGCGACGAACAGCTCTTCGACGGCCGCGTCCGCCGCGTGCCAGGCGCTCCGGTAGGAGGGCTCGACATAAGGGCCGTTGCCGTCCCACTCCCCCATCAGCTCATCCTCGGAGAGGGAGGCCTCGAGGTACTCGTCGAGCGTGAGGTCGGCGCTGGCGATGTCGTTGGCCCGCTCCAGCAGGCGGTCGACATGCTCCGTCATCTCCCGGTCTCCGCGGCCGGCCGCCTGCGTGCGGAGCGGCTGGAGCATGGCGATCAGCCGCACCTGCATGCGCTGGATCTCGCGGAAGCGGTCCCGCTCCTGGGGAGTGAGCGCTCCCCCCTGCTCGGCCCGCGCCTGCTCCGGCCCGTAGTGGGTGCGGAGCGGCCGGTAGGAGGAGCCGAGGGACTCCAGCGCCCGCGTCACCGCCGGCTCGTGGATGCCGGTGCGCGACCAGACCACCCGGAGCTGGGCCAGCGACCGGCTGCCGCCGCGGAGGGCGCTGAAGAACCGCTGGTTCCGGACGCCGAGGGAGCTCCGCACCTCGGCGAGGGCGCGGTCCATCTCCTCCAGGGCGTCCCAGAAGGGGGCATACAGGGGGCTGCCCGCCCGCAGCCCGGCGGGTGACAGGCGCGCCGCGTCCGCCACGTGGACCACGGACCGCTCCGACTTCTGGAGGAGCTGCCAGGCGGGGGGAGGCGCCGGGGCCGGGCGGGCGGGCGCGGACGTGCCGGGACGGGGGCACACCGCCACCAGGACGGCGAGGATCAGGGCAGAGGCGATACGGGCTCTCATCGAAGGACTCCGTCGGCACGTCGGGGGTGCAACAGGCTTCTACTTATATATACGGACGAGGACGGCGGAGCGTCAACAGAAGCACCGATGCTGCGGACTACAAAACGAGAACGGTACCGGCGGCGGAAACGCCGATACCGTCCTCAACCCCAGAAAAGGAGAAAGACCATGCGCGGTATAGTACAGAGTCGGGACCGCGCAGGGAAGTCCGCAACTCAGCCGGCGTTCTTGCCGTTCCCACCTTTCCGGTTGGCGGGGACGGCGGCTTCCGAGGCGGCGGGCTTGCGCCGGCGGATGAGCGAGATCAGGAGCAGGTTGAGGCAGAGGACCAGGAAGGCGGCGGTCCCGAGGCTCAGCGGCGAGGACATGACGTCGCCGAAGGCCATGCCCAGCCCCTTCCAGGAGGCGGCGAGCAGGCCGGCGCCGGCCTGGACCGCGGCACGGAGCAGCCCCGCCACGGCGAAGAGGGCCGACAGGCCCGACGGCGCCGGACCCTCGGAGCCGAAGCTCACCAGCGCCGCGGCCAGACCGGCGAACAGCGCGAAGACCGCCGCCGGGAAGCGCCAGGTGCGCGGATGGCGCGCCTCCCAGCCCACCACCGGCAGGGACGCCATCACGCCGGACTTGAAGTCCTCCCGCACCGGCAGGCTGCCGCGGGCGATCAGACCGTCGAGGGCCCGGTACTCCTGGAGCTGCCGCCGGCAGTCCGCACAGGTGGCGAGATGGGCCTCGAGACGGGTGTGCTGAGCGGGCGAGAGCTCGCCGTCGGCCTCCAGGTGCAGCCATTCGCGGTAGGTATCGTGGTCCGGCGTGTTCATCGTGTCCCTCGCCCTCAGTCGCTGAGGAAGTCCTGGAGCTTGTCCTTGAGCATCTGCCTGCCGCGGAAGAGCTTGTTCTTGACCGTCCCGAGCGGCATCTGCTTGAGCCGTGCGATCTCCTCGTAGGGCAGCTCGCCGAAATGGCGCAGCAGGATCAGCTCCCGGTACTCCCAGGGCAACGCGTCGATCGCCTGCTGGATGGCATCCCCACGCTCCCGGTTGCGCATCTCGCCATAGGGCCCGCGGTCCGGAGACGGCAGGTCCCAGTCCCGCTCCTCCCCCTCGTCCACCTCCTGGCGCAGCGACACCAGCTTCAGCCGCCGGCGGCGGATCTGGTCGATCGCCGCGTTCTGGGCCACCCGGAACAGCCAGGTCGAGAACCTGTACTGCGGGTCGTAGCGGTCCAGCGCCTGGTAGACCTTGACCAGGACCTCCTGCGCCAGGTCGTGGGCGTCGTCCGCGTTGCGAAGCAGCCGGAACAGGTAATTGACCAGGCGGCCCTGGTAGCGGTCGACGAGATCGCCGAAGCGCTCCGCGTCACCCGCGAGGATCGCCGCAACCAGATCCTCGTCGGCCGGCTGCTCCGCTCCCCGGTTCATGGGTTAGTACGCAAGGCGCCGGCCAAGGTTGCAGCGGCTCGCGAAGAGGAGGGCGGCAGCCCGGCGAGCATGCGAGGACCCCGGCTCAGTGGGAGGGAGAGGCCGCGCCTTCGGCCGGGTTCTCGGCCGCGTTGGGGCTGGCGGTGACCACGCCCTGGGCCTTGCCGGTGAGGAGCGCCAGGAGATCGACCTCGACGCCGTTGGGAGAGTGCTCGACGATCCGCCCGACCTCGCGGCCGCCGCGGCTCACGATCAGGGTCGGCACGAAGCGGATGGCGCTCTCGGCGATCCGGTCCGCCGGCTGCGCCTTCGCCTCGTCCACCGCGATGTAGCGGATGTCGAAGGGCACGGTGCCCCCGGTCTCGTCGAGCGCCCGCCAGAGACGGGCCAGCTCGCGCCGGCTGTCGCCGCACCAGGTCCCCAGGAAGATGGTGACCTCGGCGCCGGGCTCCACCGCCGCCAGCCCCTGGGCCGCCGCGGCGTCGATCTGCGACTCGGCCTGCGCCTGCACCCAGTCGGGAACCGCGGACTCCACCTGCTCCCGGGTCACCGGGCCGACCGGAGTCACCGGAGTCGGCGCGGCCGGAGCGGGAGCCTCGGCGGCGGCCGGAGATTCAGTGGCTGCCGTCGCGGACGTCGTCTGCCGGGTGTCGGCGCTGCAGGCGGTGGCCACGCAAAGGACGGCGGCCAGCCAGATCTTTCCAGGGGCGATGGCGTTCATGACCGCGGAGTCTATCACCGCGCCGCGTCCCCCAGCTCGCGCACGCTCTCGATGCGGTCCCCCTGGAGGATCCGGTCCAGCACCTCCTCGCCCGCGGTCACGTACCCGAACAGGGTGTAGCCGCCGTCCAGGTGGGGCTGCGGCGACAGGGTGACGAAGAGCTGGCTCCCGCCGGTATCCGGGCCGGACAGGGCCATGCCCACCGCCCCCCGCCGGTAGCGCAGGCGGTTGATCTCGTCGCGGATGGCGTAGCCCGGGCCGCCGCTGCCGTCCCCCCGCGGGTCGCCGCCCTGGATCACGAAGTCCGGCACCACGCGGTGGAAGCGCAGGCCGTCGTAGAAGCCCTGGCCGGCGAGCTGCAGGAAGTTGAGGCAGGTGAGCGGCGCGTCCGGGCAGGCGAGCCGGATCGTGAAGGCCCCCTTCTCCGTCCGCACCTCGACCTCGCGGGGCCGGCGGGTGCGCTGCACGATCTCGCGGTAGCCGTCCAGGCTGCGGGAGGTCTCGGCGGACCGCGTCGCGGCGGTCGGCGGGGGCGGCGGCACCGGGCTCCCGAGCTCGGTCAGCCCCTCCCCGGCCGCCTTCCGGATGACCGCGGAGGGGTGCCCCGCCATCTTCTGAAGGAGGGCCACGAGGCCCCCCTTCTCCCCAGGCTGGGTGTCGTTGGCCTTGGCCCTGGCCGCCAGCGCCTCGACGGCGGCGACGGCCGGATCGTCCACCGGGTCGCGCAGGGCGGCGGCCGCGGCCCGGTCGAGGTCGGCCAGGGGGAGCACCGGATGCTCGGCGAGCCAGCCCAGGGCCGAGGCCCGGACCGACGCGTCCGCGTCGGCCAGCGCCTGCCGCGCCAGGCCGGCGCCCTCCCCCTCGGGGACCGCCGCGAGACGGGCGTCGAGCGCCGCCGTCCGCACCAGGGGGGAGGGATCGGCGGCGAGGCGGCCGGTCAGCTCCTCCCTCTTCAGGAGCACCGCCGCCTCCGCCGCGCGCGCCCGCACGGTCTCGTCGGCAGAGCCGGCCGCGGCCGCCGCCAGCTCGCCCGCCCGCGGGTGCCCGGCGGCCGCCAGGGAGACCAGCGCCAAGCCGCGCTCGCGGCCGTCCTCTCCCGCCGCCTTCGCCGCCAGCGCCTCGCCCAGCACGCCGCCGCCGTCCGCCATCGGCCAGGCGCCCGCGGCCTCGGCGGCCGTGACGCGCACGCCGGGACGGGGGTCGGCCAGCAGCCCGGCGAGGCGGGGGCGCCAGTCCTCCGGCACCGGCGCGCTGGCCGTCTCGCGGGTGATCAGCGCGCGGGCGGCGCGCAGGGCGAGGATGACCGGGCCGGGCTGGGCGTCCTCGAGGAGCGGCCGGAGCGCCGCCAGATCCTCGGCGCCGCCGACGATCCCCAGGCCGCGGGCGGCCCAGGCGCGCACCTGCGGGTCGGGATCGGCCACCAGGCGGCGCAGGTCGGGGGCCGCCTCGGGCCGCGGGTCGCGCGCCAGGGCATAGGCGGCGCGGGCGTGGAGCTCCGGCTCGGGCCGCTCCAGGCCGCGCCGGGCGAGGGTGACCGTCGCCTCCTCCTTGAACCGGAACAGGTGCGGCAGCAGCCGCGCCCAGCGCTCCTCTTCAGATAAAGGAAGGAGAACCTCCACCACCTCGGTCACCGGGGCCCCCAGCTTGCCGAGCGCCTCGGCCGCCAGCACCCCCACCTCGCGGTCGGCGTCGCGCAGCGCCGGCAGGAGGATCGGGATCGCGTCCGGATCCTCCAGCTCCCCCAGCCCGAAGGCCGCGGCCCGGCGGACCGCCGGCGCGTCGTCGAGGAGCAGCCCGGCCAGGACCCTCATCCCCTGGCGGTCGGGGATCCGCCCGAGGGCGGCCGCCAGCTCCTCCCGCAGCTCGGGCCCGCCCCGCAGCGCCTCCTGCACCGCCACCGGCTCGTAGATCTGCCGGTCCACCAGCAGGAGGAGCAGGGCCCGCTGGTCGAGGTCCCGCACCTCGATGCTGGGCAGGTCGGAGGGTCCCTGGGGCCCGCCGCTCCCGGCAGTGGCGCAGGCCCCCAGCAGGAGGACGAGGGACAGGGAGAGGACGAGTCGGCGGGCGGCGCGCATAGGCCACCGATGCTATCAGGGGCATCGAAGATATATTGCAGCCGTGGACGCCGCCTCCCTCCGCTTCGCCGACGTGACCCGCCGTTTCGGACGGCTCAGGGTCCTGCGCGGCGTCTCGGCCGATGTCGGGAGCGGCGAGGCGTTGCTGGTGACCGGCCACAACGGCTCGGGCAAGAGCACCCTGCTGCGCTGCCTCGCGGGTCTCCTGGCGCCGGATGCCGGCACCATCGAGTACCACGAGGGGGGCAGGGCCCTGGAGGTGGCCGAGCGGCGCCGGCGGGTGGGCCTTGTCGCTCCCGACCTCGCCTTCTACGGCGAGCTCACCGTGGCCGAGAACCTGGAGTTCTTCGCCCGCCTGCGCCGCGTCGACGTCCGCCGGGGCCTCGATCTGCTCGGCCGCCTCGGCCTGCCGTCCGACCAGCTGGTGGGGGCGCTCTCGTCCGGCATGCGGCAGCGCCTGCGGTGGGCGTTCGCCCTCCTCCACCGGCCGCGGCTGCTGCTCCTCGACGAGCCGTTCCAGAACCTCGACGCCGCCGGCGAGTCGGCGACGCGGGCGCTCCTCGCCGAGCACCTGAACAGAGCCGGCGGCCTCGCCGTCATCGCCAACCCCTTCGACCTGGAGCTCGACCGTGTGGCGGGACGCCTCCACCTGGGCGGCTGAGGCGGCGGCCGTGTTCGCCAAGGACTGGCGGTGCGAGTTCCGCACCCGCTATGCCCTGAACACGCTCGCCCTCTTCGCCTTCACCACCCTGGTGGTGGTGAGCGTCAGCCTCGGCCCGCTCGGCGTGTCGGCGGCCAAGGGGACGCCGGTGCTGCCGACCCTCCTCTGGCTGATCCTGCTCTTCGCCGCCGCCGCCGGCCTCCCCCGCTCCTTCGTGCACGAGGAGGAGACGCAGACCGCCACCGCCCTGCGCCTGGCGGCCACGCCGTCGGCCCTGTTCTGCGGCAAGCTGCTGTACTGCCTCACCCTGGTGGCCGCGCTGGAGGTGCTGATCACCCCGGTCTACCTGGCGATGATGAGCCTCGAGGTCCACTCGCCATGGCTGCTGGTGGGCACCCTCGCCGCCGGCGGCTACGGCCTCGCGGCCGGCAGCACGCTGATCGCGGCGATGATCGCCCAGGCCCGGGGCAAGGGGACGCTGTTCGCGGTCCTCGCCTTCCCGGTGCTCCTCCCCCTCCTGCTGCTGGCGGTGGAGCTGACCCGCCACGCCGTCTCCGGCGAGCCGGCGGGCATGGCCCTGACCCAGATCCTTCTATATGATGGGACGGTCACCGTAGCGGCGCTCATGCTCTTCCCCGTGGTATGGAATCCCTGAGATGAAAACGATCCTCGCCTGGCTGCTCTGGCTCTGGATGTGCCTGGTCCTCTATGGCGCCTTCCTCTACGCGCGCCCGGCCATGGGCTTCGCCGCCGGCCAGTCGAGCCGCATCGTCTTCTTCCACGTGCCGATGGCCTGGGTGTCGATGATCGCCTTCCTGGCCGCGGCGGTGTGGAGCGCCCGCTACCTCCTCGGCGGCCGGCGGGCGGAGCACGACCGCGCTGCGGCGGTGGCGATCCAGCTCGGCCTGCTCTTCGGCGTCCTCGCCACCGTCACCGGCGCCATGTGGGCGCGGATCGAGTGGGGCGCCTTCTGGAACTGGGACCCGCGCCAGACCTCCATCACCCTGTCGCTGCTCTTCTACGCCGCCTACCTGGCGCTGCGCTCGGCGGTCGAGGACGCGGAGACGCGCGGCCGGCTGTCGGCGGTCTATGCCCTGCTCGGCGTGGTGATCACCCCCTTCCTCTACTTCATCGTGCCGCGGATCACCTTCTCCCTCCACCCGGAGCCGCTGGTCAACGCCGACGGCAAGATCGACATGGACTCCGAGATGCGGCAGGTCCTCTTCGCCAGCTTCCTGGGGTTCACCGCGCTGTTCTTCTGGATGCACAATCTCCAATGCCGGCTCCAGGCGCTCGCCGACCGGAAATCCGCGCACTTCTATGAGTAGTTGGAAGGAGTAGGCTATGGGCAACGGCGGGATCGAGTGGGTCGTGGCCGTCAACCTGGTCATCTGGACCGGACTGTTCATCTACCTGCTCCGCCTCGGCAAGAAGCTGAGGAAGCTGGAGAAAGAGCCATGAAACGGAATCGTGTCTACCTGTTCGGCGGCTTCCTGCTGCTCGCCTTCGCCGGCTTCTCCTTCTCGGCCTTCAAGGAGACGCTGACGCCCTACGTCTCCTATGAGGAGGCGCGGCGCGGCGGCCAGGTGCAGGTGGCCGGCGCCCTGGTCAAGGGGAGTTCCTCCTACGAGACCGCCAAGGACGCCTTCTACTTCACCATCCACGACCCGGAGGACGCCAACGAGACCATCCGCGTCCGCTATCACGGTCTGAAGCCGGCCAACTTCGAGGAGGCGATCAGCATCGTGGCGATCGGCAGCTACCAGGCGGGCGCCAACGAGTTCACGGCCGACAAGCTGCTGGTCAAGTGCCCGAGTAAATACCAGGGCGCCGAAGTCAAGGAGTACACCTAGGCCGTGGACTACGTCTCACAGCTCTACCTGCCGGGCGCCCTCACCCTCTGGTGCGCGACCCTGTTCGCCCTGTCGAGCCTCTGGGGCTACGCGCTGGTGCTGCGCGGCGACGCCGGGTCGCTCACCTTCGCCCGCCGCGCCTACGGCTTCTTCACCCTGTCCATCGTCGCCGCCTCGGCGCTCCTCGGGCTGCTGCTCTTGATGCGCGACTTCCGGATCGAGTACGTCTACCAGTACTCGGGCCTCGACCTGCCGGCGCACTACCAGTTCGCCGCCTTCTGGGCCGGCCAGAAGGGGAGCTTCCTCATCTGGCTCTTCTGGGGCGCGCTGATCGGCCTGCTGGTCCGCCGCACGACGCGCGAAGACGAGCCCGCGGTCATGGGGATCTACACCCTGACCCTGCTGGGCCTCCTCTTCATCCTGGTGCGCGAGAACCCCTTCGTCATGCTGCGCGAGACGCCGGTGGACGGCCAGGGCCTGAACCCGCTGCTCCAGGACGACTGGATGACGATCCACCCGCCCATCATGTTCGTGGGCTACGCGGCGACCGCCATCCCCTTCTCCTTCGCCATGGCCTCGCTCTGGCGCCGCGACTACACCGGCGGCTGGGCGCGGCGCGCCTTCCCGTGGGCGCTGGGCGGCTTCCTGGTGCTCGGCGCCGCCATCCTGATGGGGGGCTACTGGGCCTACAAGACGCTCGGCTGGGGCGGCTACTGGGGCTGGGACCCGGTGGAGAACGCGTCGCTGATCCCCTGGATCCTCGGCACCACCCTGATCCACGGCCTCTACATGGAGCGCAGCAAGGGGCGTTACCGCCGGGTGAACTACATCCTGGCGGCGCTCACCTTCCTGTCGGTCCTCTACGGCACCTTCCTCACCCGCTCGGGCGTGCTCGCCGACTTCTCGGTGCACAGCTTCGTCGACCTCGGGATCTCCGGCTGGCTGATCGCGGTCATGGCCACCTTCATCGGCATGTCGATCTATCTCCTGGCGAGCCGGCTCCGCGAGGTGCC
>DASPJI010000013.1:0-8657 GCA_035628695.1 Thermoanaerobaculia bacterium
CGGTGGCTCTAGCGAGGGGGACACACCCGTTCCCATTCCGAACACGGCAGTTAAGCCCCTCAGCGCCGATGGTACTGCATGCGTAAGTGTGTGGGAGAGTAGGTCGTTGCCGGGAAGCTGATTTTCTAGACGGCCCTCGAGAATCCTCGAGGGCCGTCGCCTTATCTACCCGGTCAATTCTTCCAGATCGCTTTCCACCAGGGCTCCTCCTCCGGGGGCGCCGCCGGTGCACCGGCCTTCAGATTCATCTTGCCGCGGATCTTGTCGACCTGCCAGCCGGTCAGGGAGGCCAGCGTCTGGGCCTCGCTCTCGTAGCGCTTCGCGAGCCCGCGGCGATAGCTCGTGGCCTCCTCACAGCGGTCGTTGCCCTTCCAGGGGTGGCGCAGGATGTATCGTCCCTGGAAGTTCTGCCGGTCGGCCGTCTCCTGGAAGACCAGGTCCTCCGGGAAGTGCTCGCCGTCGTAGCGCAGGTGGAGGCGGGTGAGGAAGACGTCCTGGGCCCCGCCTCCCGGCGGCGGCAGGTCCGGGCGGCGCCGATCCGCGGCCAGCCAGAAGACCCCCAGCTCTCGCAGCTCCTCGCGGGACAGCGGGTCGGCCGCGCAGGGATCGCACCAGGCCATGTCCCAGGCGTACTCGAGGAAGACGGCGCGCATGTCCTGCTTCCGGACTTGCTGCGAGAACATCGCCTTGTAGAAGTCGCCGAACTCGTTTTTGACGAAGAGCGGCACCTCCTGGTCCGAGGGCAGGCGGACGGTGCGGTAGTTGGTGGTCTCGATCCGCCCCTTGCGGGTCAGCGCGAAGACGAAGAGCTCCTGCGGGCCCGCGGCGTTGACCATCCCCAGGCGGATGGGGAGCATGAACTTGGGCGACTCGTAGGCGACCTGGATCGGCCGCAGGTAGCTGAAGCCGAGCTTCGACTGCTCTTCGAGGTTCACCTTGGCGACGAAGAACTTCATCCCCTGCTTGAGGTAGCTGCCGAGGATCCGGGAGGTCCCCTGCGGGATGCGGTAGCCGGTCTCCACGAGCCAGGTCTCTACCCCCTGACTCTCCTTGGCGGAGAGGATGACGATGTCGTACTCCCCGACGGTGTACTCGGCCTCGACGGTCACCCCCAGGCTGTGGGCGCGCTCCCGGGCGTCCACGGCCGCTCCGGCGGTCGGCGCGGCGGGGGCCGGTGCCGCCTGGGCGAAGACTCTCTGCTCGCAAGGGTTCTCGTCGAAGTACTCCACGAGCCGCGGTGCCGAGTAGGCGTCGAGGTGATCGAGGAGCGCCTGGTTGGCGACATGGATCTGTCCCCGCTGGATCAGGGTGGGGACCGGGATCACCACCGCGAACTCCTTGGGATCTCCCTTGAAATCGTTGGCCATGGTCAGGACGGCGCGGTCGCCATCCCGCACCAGCACCACCTGCGAAGCCTGATTGAAGAGCTTGGTATCCGCCTTGGCCACGTAGAAGCCACAGAAGGCCTGGGCCGTACGGCCGGTGAGCGCCAGGGCCGCCACTATCAGGACCGTGGTCAGGAGGAAGGGTAGCCGTCTCATGCGAATCTCCTTTCCGGGACGAGCGGCAGCTCGGGCCCGGTGATGTCGCCTCGCCGCCAGGCATAGCGCTCCCCCGGCAGGAGCCGGTCGATCAGCGGCACCAGCGGGGAGAGGAAGGCGAGGGAGAGGATCAGGCCGTTGGGCCGGTAGAGCACGAAGTGGACGAAGCCCGCGCCGAGGGCGACCAGCAGAGCGAAAAGGATGCGGCCGGCCCGGGAATCGGGCGTGGTCTTGGGGTCCGAGATCATGAAGAAGGTGAAGATCAGGAAGGCGCCGCTCCCGAGTTGGTGGAGCGGGATGCTCGCGGGCTGGCCCAGCCAGAGCGCCCGGCCGAAGAGCACCGCCAGGTAGAAGGCGAGGAAGGCATAGGTGACGTCGCTCCGCGCCGCCCGGTTGACGACCAGGCCGCCCAGGCAGGCCACCAGGAAGGAGAAGAAGGCGGCGCTCCCCCACTGGCCTGGCGAGACCCAGATCTTTCCGGTGACGAGCATCAAGGCCACGATCCCGAAGTTGGTCGGGTTGAAGACGTGCTTGCCGCGGACGCGGAGGACGAACTTGCTACCGATGGTGACCACGGCGGCGGCCACCGCCAGCGTGAGGGAGTTGGTGCGGAGCAGGAGGCACAGCGAGAGTCCCGAGATGAGGGCGCTCCGCGGATCGAAGGCCGGCAGCTTCCGAAGCCGGCCGCAGGCGTACTGGACCGACAGGGCGGTCACCAGCATCGCCGCCGCGTACACCGGCCGGACCTCGAGGTCGAGCCGGGTGATGCCGTAGAGGAGAAGCGATCCGAGCACCGCGATCTGGTAGTGGCGGGGGTCCCGGACTCCACGCGAGAGGGCAACCAAGTGGCGCACGTCATCGACCTCCTGGGGCACCTCGGTCTTGGAGGGCCTCTCCTTTCAGACACGCCGATGCACGGAACGGCAACCGGCCGCTCAACCCTGGATGGGGGTGCGGGCGGCGACGACGGCGGTGACGGCGGCGGCACCCGCGGCCCGCAGGGCGCGGGCGGCGGCATCCAGGGTGGCACCGGTGGTGGCGACGTCGTCGACTAGGAGCACCCTGCGTCCGCGGACCCGGGCGGGCCGAGGCACGAAGAAGACGCCGCGAAGGTTCTCGCGCCTGGAGTCCCGGCCGAGGGAGGTCTGGGGCGGCGTCGCCCGCCGGCGGCGGAGGTCGGAGCCGCAGGGGATCCCCAGCAGGCCGGCCATGGGCTGGGCGATCCGCTCCGCCTGGTTGTACCCGCGCGCCAGTTGCCGCCGCCAGTGAAGAGGGACGGGGACCACGCGATCGAAGGCCACGAGAGCCGTCCCGAGCTCCTCCACGAGCGCCTGCGCCAAGTGGCGGCCCAGGTAGTCCAGGCGGGCGAACTTGAGCGCCTGCACCACCTGGTCGAGCGGAGGATCGTAGGTCCATGGGGCGAGCAGCCGGTCGAACGCCGGCGTGTGGACGCGGCAGGGAGAGCAGAGCCATCCCGCGGGAGGGTTGGCGGTCTCCAGGGGGCAGGCGCAGGCCGCGCACCTCGCCACCGGCAGCCGGCGGAGCCGCGCGCGGCAGCCGCCGCAGAGACCCAGCCTCGCCCCCCGGGCCGGGAGCGGCTGGCCGCAGGCCAGGCAGCAGGCGGGCAGGAACGCATGGAGCAAGCGGTCGAGCCAACGACGCTGCTCCGGATCGTCGGGTGTCGGCGTGACGCCGGAGGGGGGACGTACGTATAAAGAGTAGTGGGTCACGGCACGTAGTGGGGCGCGAGGTTATACTCCCTGGCGGCTCGCGAGGGTGCCGGCCTCAAAGGAGGAAAAACTTGAACCGCGATCATCGCCTTCTGGCTGCGTTCTTTCTGGTCTCCGCTCTGCTCCTCTCGCCCGCGATCTCGGGTGGCCAGGAGCTCTACACCTACACTGTCGACCTGCTCGGCGGCATTGGCGGCTCGCCCGACGTGGAGCAGGGCGACGGCTTCGACAACACCGGCCTGCAGGTCAACCTGAGCATGGTCACCGAGCCCGGCACTCACGTCGGGGTTCGCGTCGGCAAGCTCGGTCTCGACAGCGACGAATTCTTCGGGTCGTTCGAGGAGGCCGAGCTCTCCTACCTCACTCTCGCCGGCGAGTACCGGTTCCCGCAGACCTACTATGAGTCCGGAATCTACATCGGGCTGGGAGGGTATCGCCTCGAGGGTACCCGCTTCGGGGAGGACGACGACGACACCGCGCCGGGGCTCTCCCTGGGCGTCACCGGCGAGTTCAAGTTCAACCGCTGGCTGGGACTGCTGATCGAACTGTCCGGTCACTACGTCGACTTCGACGAGGCCCAGCTCTTCGGTATGGCGCACGGGGGGCTCAGCGTCCACTTCTAGGCCGGTGAGGCTTCACGAGCCCGTCGGCCCCGTCCTGTCGCCGCCCGACAGCCGGGCCGCCAGCTTCTGGCGCAGGGCGGGGGCATCCCAGTCGGTCTGCCCGACGAACTTCTCGACGACGTGGCCGTTGACGACCAGGTAGGTCTCGGGGAGCTTGTCGGTGCCGTAGCTGTTGGCCACCTTCCAGTCGGGGTCGTAAAGCACCGACCCGGCGCCGGACCCCAGGAAAGCTTGCACCTTGTCGGTCGAATCGGAGACCGCGATCATGACGACGCGGAAGTCGTCGTTCTTCTCCATGTCATCCTGCAGCCGGCGCAAGGCAGGGATTTCGTCCATGCAGGGGGCGCACCAGGTGGCCCAGAAGTGGACCAGCGTCACCGGCGTGAGGAGCGGCTCCAGCGTCGCCGCCTGGCCGCTGGCGTCGACCAGCCCCGCGGTGTCGAAGCGGTCGTCCCGGCGAGGCCAGAAGAGGACCGCGAGCGCGAGGACCGCCAGCACCGCCACTACGAGGTTGGCCTGGCGTCCTAGCCCCGGCTCGCGCCGCGCCACGGCTTCAGGCGGTGACGGCGGCTCGGCGGCTTTGGCAGCAGGGAAATGCATGAGAAAACTCCGGTGTTTTGAACATCGGGTCAACTTTTGACCCGAACGACCTGTCTCTCTAGAATACTCTCCGGCCCCGATTGTACAGCGAAGGGAGAGAAGGGGATGCGTGGTAGACGGAGCGACTGCTCTGACCGGCAAGGCTCCCCTTTGACGTCCTGGAAGCACTCTCCCATGTAGCAGCGCTCGTGCCTCGGCCGACGCGACCGCCATGCTCGAACTGGCTCCAGACCTCTCTCATCTCGACCGGCTGCTCGGCGACGTGCTGCTCGAGGGAGAAATCGCCCGCACCTCGCGGGCCGTGGTCTATCGTGTCCACACCGGTCCCCTGGGTGGCGCGGGCAACCGGCCCTTGGCGCTCAAGGTGGCGCTCGAGGCGAGTGATGCCGACGACCTGGCGCGGTTCCTCCACGAGGTCCGGCTCCTCTCGGAGGTCCGCCACCCCAACGTCGTCGAGGTCCACGACTTCGGAGTGCTGCCGGGGGACTTCCCCTTTCTGACGATGGAGCTGGCCGGGGGTGGCCTGCCGGAAAAGTTGCGGCGGGGGGGCTGGGACGATCTCTTCGACGTGGCGATCCAGGCGGCGGCGGGCCTGGCCCACATCCACCGGCAGGGTGTCGTGCACATGGACATCAAGCCGCAGAACCTGGGCCTTCTCGAGAGTGAAGGGGGGCGGCAGCCGGTCGTCAAGATCCTCGACTTCGGTCTGGCTCAGGCGGTGCGTGGCCCTCTCGACCGCCGGATCCGGGGCACGCTGGCCTACACGGCTCCCGAGATCCTGCTGCAGGACAGCTACGACCACCGTGCCGACCTCTACTCCCTCGGCATGACGCTGCTCGAGCTGTCGACGGGTGTCCTCCCCTCGGCGGGGGACGAGCTGGCGGCGATCCGCTTCCATCTGGAAGGGGAGCTTCCGGACCCCCGGGTGCTGCGGCCCGACATGCCGCCGGCCCTGGCGCGCATCCTCGCCCGCCTGTTGCGGCGCGACCCCGGCGAGCGTTACGCCTCGGCGGGGCGGCTTCTCGCGGACCTCGGGACCGCCTCCGGTCGGCGCATCGACGGCGCGACCCTGTCCCTGTCGGAGGGCACGGTGCTCGCCAGCCGCCTCGTGGGTAGGGAGGAGAGCCTCGGCTGGCTGCGGAGCGCGCTGGCGGCGGCGGCGGAGGGCAGGGGCGGCGCCGTGGTGGTCGAAGGCGCGGAAGGGGTCGGCAAGAGCCGGCTGTTGCGGGAGTTCAGGCTGCTCGCCGCGGTCACCGGGGCGCGGGTGGCGAGGGGCCGGGGCATCGCCGAGCGCGGCCAGCCCCTGGGGTCGTTCCTCGAGGCGCTGGGCTCGCAGGGAGTCGCGATCGAGGTCCAGGGGGAGATGCCCGACGCGGAGGCGGACCGGCGCGAGCGCTATCGGCTCTACCAGGAGGTCGCGCTCCGCATCGCCGCCTGCGCGGAGCCGGGGCCGCCTCTCGTCCTCCTGCTCGACGACGTCCATCTGGACGGCCGCGAGAGCGAGGAGCTGCTGATCTACCTGGCCGAGGAGCTCAAGTCCCGCCGCGTGCTGGTGGTGGCGAGCCGGCGGATTCCCGAAGCGCCGCGGGAGCTGGGCTCGGTCCAGACGCTCAGGCTGGCGGCGCTGGATCCTGCCGAGACCGCGGCCCTGGTCGACGCCTGCCTGGGAACCTCCGGCCTCTCCGCGAACTTCTACGGCTGGATCTTCGAGCAGACCGGCGGCCTCCCCGGCGAGACCCAGCTCCTGCTCCGCCATCTGGTGGACGACCGGGTGCTGCTCTATCGCGACGGGGAGTGGAAGCCGTCCCTGGCCGCCCTCTCCCGCTGGGTGAGCGCGGCCGGCGGCGCCGAGGAGCAGGACCGCCAGCGTCTCGCCGCCCTTCCCGCGGCCGAGCGGGAGGTGCTGGGCGCCGCGGCCGTGATCGACGCCCCCTTCTCGCTGTCCCTCGTGGCGGCGCTTCTGGAGGCCGAGCCGCAGGCGGTCTACGAGCGGCTCTCCAATCTGGTCTCCCAGGGTTCCCTCGAGCGGCTGCAGGAGGCCGAAGGCTCGCTCTACGCGCTCAGCCAGCGCCGCTTCCAGCGGCTCTTCTATACGGAGCTCGACGGAGAGCGGCGGATCGCGCTCCACCGCCGGCTGGCGGGTCTGCTGCAGGAGCGTCTGGAACGAGGCGAGGGCGATCTCGTTACCGCCATCGCCGATCACTTCTGGCGCGGCGGCGAGCGGGCGCGGAGCCTTCCTTACCTGTTGCGGGCGGCGGAGACGGTCCTCGGCATCTATGGCTACTCGCAGGCCGCTCTCTTCTATGGACGGGCCGCCGAGGCCGCGGCCGAAGCCGGCGACCGGGAGCTGGAGATCCGTGCACTCTCCTCCCAGGCGGAGGCGTTGGCCGCCGCAGGATCGTATCCACGGGCGTCGCGGGTCTACCAGGACCTGCTGGAGCGGCCGGAGCTGCGCTCGCTACGCGCCCGCGACCGCGTCCTGCTCGCCCGCCTCCAATTGCGCAAGGGGCGTCTCCACACCCGCCTGGGGGAGCACGAGGCGGCGCTGGAGAGCTGTGAGGAGGGTCTGCGCCAACTCACCGGGATCGCGGAGCCGGAGCTCGAGATCGAGCTCCTTCACGGCAAGGCCCTGGCCCTGCGCGACCTCTCCGACTGGACGGCGGCGTTCTCCGCGGCCCGTTCGGCGCTGGCGCAGGCCGGCCGGGAGGGGCTCCAGCGGCCGCGCGCCGTCCTGTTGAATGCCCTGGGCATGTTCTACTGGGCCCGGGGCGACTGGCGCCGCGCGGGGCGCCTGGTCCGCCGGGCTCTGTGGGTGGCCGAGCAGCTGGGGGACGAGGCGCTCGGCCTCAAGCTCCGCAACAACCTCGGCATGGTGCTGTGGAAGACCGGCGACCACGAGCGGGCGATCGGGTACTACCGGAGCAACCTCGCGGCGAGCGAGCGCACCCGGGACCTCTGGGCCCAGCTCTTCTCGCTCAACAACCTCGGCATCCTGGAGTGCGGCCGTGGCAACTGGAAGGCCGCGCGCGAGCCGTTCTCCCGCAGTCTGGAGATCACGCGCCGGCTCGGCGCCCGCGAGAACGAGGTGCGGGTGCGCCTCAATCTGGGGGAGGTCGAGGAGGTGCTCGGCAACTGGCCCCGGGCGCAGCGGCACTACGAGAGGGCGCTACGCCTGCTGGAGGACTCGCCCGAGCACCCGGAGCGTTTCGCGGCCCTGGCCCAGCTCGCCTCCCTGGAGCGCAAGCGGGGGCGGAGCGCGGAAGCGGAGCGCCGGGCGCGCGAGGCGGTCGCCGGGGCCGAGGGGCTCGGGGACCGGGACCTGCTCGCGCAGGGCTCCCTGCAGCTCGGGCTTATCGAGAAGGATCGCGAGTCCCACGACAAGGCGGAGGCTCACCTGCGCCGCGCCATGGCGGAGGCGGAGACTGCCGAGACCCCCCAGACCGCCGCGCGGGCCTATCTGTCGCTGGCCGATCTGGCTCTGCGCCAGGGAGAGGTCGCGGCCGCCGAGGGCCATGCGCGCGAAGCACGGACCCGGATCGAGGCCCTGGGGGACCGCCTCACCGAGGCCAAGCTCCTCACGGTCGAGGCGCGGCTGGCGAGCGCCCGGGATGACGTGGAGCAGGCCGAGCGGCTGTTCGCGTCGGGCATACGGCTCCTCGAGGAGCTGGAGGCACCGTACGAGCACGCCCGGAGCCTGTACGAATGGGGCCTCCGGACCTGGAACGTCGATACGGCGCTCCGCCGGCTCCGGCGGGCGCTGGTGGGCTTCGAGCGTCTGGGGGCCGAGACCGAGTGCCGGCGGACCAGTGGCGCCCTCGAGAGAATCCGGGAGCACCAGCGGCTCGGCGGCGGCCGGGGGGCGAGCAACGTCCTCTACGAAGTCCTCAAGGTCATCAACTCCACCCTGGACCTCCAGAAGGTGCTCAACCGCACCATGGACCTCGTGCTGGAGAGGCTGGGCGCGGAGCGCGGCATGATCGTCTTCTCCGATCCCCTGACCCGGGATCTCGAGGTGGCCGTGGCGCGCAACCTGGGACGGGACGACGAGGCGGAGGGTCAGAAGCTCTCGGAGAGCGTGGTGCGCCGGGTCATCGACAGCCGGGAACCGGTGCTCGCCGTCGACGCGCTCTCCGATGGGCGCTTCGTCGCATCGGACTCCATCG
>DASPJI010000014.1:0-2557 GCA_035628695.1 Thermoanaerobaculia bacterium
CCTTGACCATGACCGTGCCGGCGGCGGTGCCGTCCGTCTTCCACAGCTCGGCTCCGTGGGCACCGTCGTCGGCCGAGAAAAAGACGTGGGGGCCGAGAGGCACCATCGAGAGGTACGAGCCGGCCGAGCAGGCGCCCGGGCAGATGTCCTTGACCAGGGAGGTGCCCGCGGCGGTGCCGTCCGTCTTCCAGATCTCGGTGCCGTGCACGCCGTCCGAGACATTGAAAAGGACGGAGCCTCCCAGCTCCACGAACTGGCCGGTCGTCGGCCACGGGTCGGTGCCGCCGGAGGCGGTCGTGTTGAGGTCCTCGACGCGGTAGGCGGGCTGGGCCGCCGCGGCAGTGGAAACGACCAGACCTAGAGCGAGCGCGGCGAGCGGCCGCCAGCCGAAGAGACTACGCCCCATCGTCAGACCTCCCTTAAAATTCTGGCGTCTATGATAACTCTTCGCGCTGGACATCAACACGGGGCATGGATCTTGCCCTCCCCTCTATCGAGCTCCCGGCGCGTCTCCGATACGGAGCCGCGCCAGGTCTGTAAGCTCGAGGAGTCGCAGTATGACCCTGTCCCTGCCCCGCCTGGTTCTGCTCGCAGTGGTCCTCTCCCTGGCTCCCTTCGCCGGCGCTCACGCGGTGGCCCGGTTCGGCACGGCCGAGATCTTGCTGCGGGCCGACCGTACCTACAACGGCTCGTCCGGCACCCCCAACCCCTTCACCGATGTGGCCCTCACCGCCCAGGTGACCTCGCCCACCGGCCGGACCTTCACCGTCGACGGCTTCTTCGACGGCGACGGCGCCAGCGGCTCGACCGGAAACGTTTTCAAGCTCCGGGTCCCCGCCGACGAGCCGGGCACGTGGAGCTGGCGGACGGCCAGCAACAACGCCGGCCTGAACGCCAAGAGCGGCACGTTCAGTTGCACGGGAACGATCACCGGCCGTTTTGCCGGCGGCCCGATCGTGGAAAACCCTGCAAATCCCCGGACGTTCATGCATCAATACGGCGAGCCGGTCTATCTGATCGGAAAGTTCCTCGACGTCGCCGCGCCCACGCCGATCCAGTACACGCACACGATGCTCTCCGAAAACCTTACGGAGGCGAACCGCCAGGCGATGCTCGACCGCCACGTGGGGATGGGGCTCAACAAGATGGCGGTCTACCTCGCCAACAAGGGGGACTACGGCGGCACCGTGCCCACGACCCCCTGGGTGGGCACGGCCGCGAGCAACGACAAGATGCGCTTCGATCTCGCGCGCTGGCGGACCTACGAGGCCTGGGTGATCAAGATGCGGGACGCGGGCCTGGTGGCCCAGCTCTGGTTCTTCGCCGACGATTCCGGGTTCGGCGATCTGCCGGACGCCGACCGCAAGCGGCTGATCCGCTACGCCATGGCGCGGCTGTCGGGCTACGTGAACACGATGTTCACGGTGATGCTGGAGTGGCAGGAGGGGTGGACGGCCACCGAGGTCGACACCACCGCCAACTACCTCCACCAGTGGAACCCGTGGGCCGGTCCGTTGAGCCTCCTCGGCATGCCGGGCGACTTCTCGTTCCCCAACGCCGCCTGGGCCGATTACATGCAGATCCAGCCGGGCAACGGCGTGGGGTACGCGCAGGTCCACACCTCGTCCCTCCACAACCGGGGGCTCGCGGCCAAGCCGCTGATCGTCGAGGAGTTCGCCACGGGAGCGGAGAGCATGGGCAACCGGCAGAAGGCCTGGGCGGCCTTCATGGCCGGCCCGGCCGGCTCGGGCACCGGCGCGTCGCTCCAGCACCTAGCCCGCTTCGCCGCGCTGGTCGATTTCGAGCGGATGAGCCCCGCCGACGGTCTGGTGACCTCCGGCGCGGCGTACGGTCTGGCGGAGAGCGGCCGCGCCTACGTGTTCTATCTCTGGAACGGCGGCACGGTGACGGTCAATCTGTCAGGCGCGACCGGAACCTTCATCGCGGAGTGGTACGACCCGCGGACCGGCGTGTTCCGGGCCGCCCCCGCGGCGAGCGGCGGCGGCCCGAGGACCTATACGGCACCGGCGAGTGGAGACTGGACGCTCTATCTCCACCGCTGATCAGCGGCCGGCGCGGTTGGCGGCCAGCACCTCCGCTCCCTGCGGCGGCTCGTAGGGAGTGAGCACCGTCGACTCGGCGTTGCCGAGCTCGTCGCGCACGCTCACCGCGATGACGTGCGACGACGGCCGCAGCGACACTTTGGTGCGGTAGCCGGCGTGCTGGCTGAGGGCGGTCAGCAACTGCTCATTGGGGATGCGCACCGGCACCTGCACCTCGTTGATCCCGGAGTGGCTCCCCTTGGGGTCGCGCACCGCGAGCTGGATGGTGACGCGCCCCTCGTGGAAGGCGCCCTGCGGCAGCAGGACGAGCTTGGACAGCGGCAGCTTCACGGTCAGCGGGACGAGCTCCCGTCCCTCGAAATCATCCCGGGTCAGCCCGGTGATCCGCTTGCCGTCGCGGCCGGTGACGAAGACTTCGACGTTGACGACGCGGACCTCCACGGAGTCGAAGAAGGTCTCCTCCCGGGCGGCCTCCACCGGCGGGCCGGCGGCAC
>DASPJI010000015.1:0-4032 GCA_035628695.1 Thermoanaerobaculia bacterium
CGCTGGCGCCGGCGGCGCCGGTGACGTTCCGTCAAGCGTTCGACCTGCTGAACACGTATCACTCCCGGCGCGACCTGGTGGTCCTGGGCGTCTATGGCGGCCCGGGCCTGTCGGTGGCGGGGGAGGTCATGCCGCGCCTGCCGGCGTCGGTGCGCTCGTTGTGGAGCGCCGCCGCGTCCGGGAGCGCGGTCGCGTTGCGCTCCACGATCGCGCAGCAGATCACTCAGACGCTGGACGTCCCCATCGACGGGATGGTGCAGATCGATCTCGAGGTGCGCCGCCGCGAGCCGGTGCTCGCGGGCGAAGGCAATGACACCGGAGCGGCAGTGGCCGTTGGAACCGGGGGCACGGAGGGGAGATGATCAGACGGGCGAAGATCCGCCTCGGGGCGGCCGCTCTTTTAGGGTGTGTGGGATTGCTCGCGGCGGGATCGCCCGCGCGCGGCACCGATGTCAGGATTTTCCAGACCCAGAGCCAGGTCGGCTTCCTCGCCGGCACTCTGGAAGGGGTGAGCGTCGACTCGCTGGGCCGTATGGAGCTGGCGCCGCGGGTCGAGCGCGTGGCCTCTCTCGCCGAGCCGTTCGTCCTCTCGGCCGCCCGTCTCGGTGCCGGCAATACCGGCGACAGTGGCTGGGTGATCGGCACGGGCAACGCCGGCAAGGTGCTGCGGGTCGACGCCCGGGGCAAGGTGACGGAGCTCTTCGCCGCCGCCGAGCCCGAGGTCTTCGCCGTCTGGGCCGACCCGGACGGCACCGTCTTCGCCGGCACGTCGCCCGGCGGCAAGGTCTACCGCATCCCCGCGGGTGGGACCGCGGCGAAGGCCGAGCCCTTCTTCGACTCCGGCGAGACCTATGTCTGGTCCCTGCGCCGGGCGGCGGACGGCCGCCTGCTCGTGGCCACCGGCACCCAGGGCAAGCTCTTCGCCGTCGACGCGAAGGGGAAGGGTGAGGTCCTCTACGACAGCGATGACACCCACATCCGCGCCCTCGAGCTTCTGCCGGACGGCGACCTGCTCATCGGCACCGCGGGCGAGGGGCTCATCCTGCGCCGGAGCAAGACAGGCGAGGTCCGCACCCTCTACGACGCCGACGAGCCCGAGGTGGTGGCGCTGGCCGCCGGGCCCGACGGCATCTGCTACGCTGGCGTGGTCTCCTCGGAGGCGAGCCTGGTGGACCTCTCCAAGACCGGTACGGCCGGCACCGCGGCCCAGTCGGCCCAGCCGCAGGGGCAGGCCACCGTCACGGTGACGGCGGGGGATAGCACCACCACGGCCACCACGACCACGGGCACCCGCCGGGAGGGGGCCACCGGCCCGCGCAGCCAGGTGCTGTCCATCCTGCCCGCCGGTGTGGTGGAGAGCCTGTGGAGCTTCCCCGACGAGACGGTCTACAGCCTCCTCTGGAGCGGTGACCGGCTGTGGATCGCCACCGGCCTCGAAGGCAAGGTGTACAGCTACGACGCGGCGCAGCTCCTGCTGGAGAAGGACGTGGACGAGCGCCAGGTGGTGGCGCTGCTCCCTGGCGAGCCGGGCCCCGCCTTCGCCACCACCAACGCCGCCGCCTTCTATAGGGTGACCTCGGGGACCGAGCGGACAGGCACCTACACCAGCGCCGCCCTGGACGCCGGCCAGATCGCCCGCTTCGGCACCTTCCGGTGGGAAGGGGAGGCGCCGGCCGGCTCGTCGGTCCGCCTGTCGTTCCGCAGCGGCATGAGCGCCGAGCCGGACCGCACCTGGTCCGGCTGGACCGACATCAAGGAGGGGAAAGAGGTGGCGCTGGACGGCCTGCCGCGCGGCCGCTACGTGCAGTGGCGCGCCCAGCTCCAGTCCGGCGCGGGCGGCTCGCCGCGGCTCTACGGCACGGAGCTCTCCTTTCGTCAGGAGAACATGAGTCCGAAGATCCAGGTCCTCGCGGCTCTCCAGCCCGGGCAGATCCTGGTGCCGGCCAACTTCAATCCTTCGAACCAGGTCTACGAGCCGGCCCATCCTAATCGCGAGGGGATCTTCACCACTCTGGAGGCCTCCTCGGCGGACGAGGACCGCAACCGCACCAAGCCGCTCTGGAAGCAGGGCTTCCAGACGCTGCAGTGGACCGCCTCCGACCCCAACGGCGATCAGCTCGTCTACCAGCTCTGGTTCCGCCCCGAGGGCCGGGAGGTTGACGAGGGGTGGCTCCAGGTGGCGAAGGACGTCGAGGACGCCTACGTCAGCTTCGACGCCACGGCGCTGCCCGACGGCGTCTACCGTTTCAAGCTGGCGGCGTCGGACTCGCCGGCCAACGAGCCGGAGTCGGCGCTGACTACGGAGCGGGTGAGCGATCCGGTGGTGATCGACCACACGCCGCCGGCTCTGGGCGAGGTGCGGCGGGAGGGGGTGCGCCTGCGCGTGGTGGTCCGCGACACGGCGAGCCCGATCCGCGAGGCGGTCTACAGCGTCGACGCCGCCGAGTGGAAACCCGCCCGGGCGGCCGACGGCCTGCTCGACGGTCGCACGGAGACGCTGGTTATCGAGGGGGGGGACCCCGATGAGAAGGCCGGGCTGGTGCTGTTGCGGGTCACCGACGCAGCGCACAACGTGATGACCTTCGATCTCACGGGGAAGCGATGAGCCAGCGGATCGCCGTCTATCCGGGGTCGTTCGACCCCATCCACAACGGTCACCTCGACATCATCGAGCGTTGCCGTCCGCTGTTCGACGAGGTGGTGGTCGCCGTGTTGCAGAACGAGGGCAAGAAGCCCCTCTTCTCGGTCGAGGAGCGGGTGGAGCTGATCCGCGAGATGGTGGCTGGCAGCCCGCAGGTGCGGGTGGAGAGCTTCTCGGGCCTGCTGGTGGACTTCATGGACCGGATCGGCGCCCGGGCGGTGGTGCGGGGGCTGCGGGCGGTCTCGGACTTCGAGTACGAGTTCCAGATGGCGCTCATGAACCGGCGGCTCAACAAGCAGGTGGAGACGCTGTTCATGATGCCGCGCGAGGACTACAGCTACCTGTCGAGCCGGCTGGTCAAGGAGGTCTTCGCCCTGGGCGGCGACCTGACCGGCCTGGTGCCGGAGCCGGTGCTCGCCCGCCTCCGCCAGCACCTGCGTCCTGTGCAACCGGCCGGCCCCGCATGAGCATCGAGCGTTTCGTCCTTCGCATGCCGAAGGCCGAGCTCCACGTGCACCTCGAGGGGGCGATGCGTCCCGCGGTGCTCCTGGAGCTGGCGCGGCGCAACGGCATCGAGCTGCCGGCCAAAGACGAGGCCGGCCTCAAGCGCTGGTTCCGCTTCCGCGACTTCGACCACTTCGTCCAGGTCTACCTCGCCTGCTCGCGGGCGCTGCGCCGCCCGGAGGACTTCCACTTCCTCGCCCTCGACTTCCTGGCCGAGCAGGCCTATCAGCGGGTGGTCTACACCGAGGCCCACTTCACCATCGGCACGCACCTCGCGAACGGCAGCCTCGGCGCCGAGGTGCTGTCCGCGCTGGAGGAGGCGATCCGCGAGGGGGAGCGGCGCTACGGTGTGATGCTGCGGCTGATTCCGGACATCGTGCGCAACGTGCCGCAACAGGCGGACGGGACGCTGGAGTGGGCGCTCGCCGGCCGCGGCCGGGGCGTGGTCGCGCTGGGTCTTTCGGGCAGCGAGGCGCGCTTCGCCAACGAGCCGTTCCGCCGCCACTTCGAGGAGGCGCGGCGGGTGGGGCTCCACCGGGTGGCCCACGCCGGCGAGCACGCGGGGCCGGAGTCGATCCGCTCGGTGCTGGAGGTCTGCGGCGCCGAGCGCATCGGCCATGGGGTGAGGGCGGTGGAGGACTCGGCGCTGGTCCAGGAGCTGCGGGCGGCGCGCATCCCGCTGGAGGTCTCGCCCACCTCCAACGTCTGCCTCGGCGTGGTGGCGAACCTCGAGAGTCACCCCTTCGACCGCCTCTACCGCGCCGGTCTGCGCCTGTCGGTGAACACGGACGATCCGTCCTTCTTCAACACCAACCTCTCCCGCGAGTACCTGAACCTGCACCGCGCCTTCGGCTACGGCCCCGGGCAGCTCGCCGGCTTCGCGCTCG
>DASPJI010000016.1:0-2744 GCA_035628695.1 Thermoanaerobaculia bacterium
GAAGACGGTGCTGGAACGCAAGGCGCCCCCCACCTTCGGCGTCCTCATCGAGATCCAGGACAAGGACCACCTCGCCGTCCACCACGACGTCGCCGAGGTGGTGGATCGCTTCCTGCGCGACGTGCCGCCGCGGCCGGAGATCCGGACCCGCAACGCCGACGGCTCGGTGGAGATCCAGAAGGCCGAGGCGCCGTACCGTCCGCCCCAGCCGCGGAGCGCGCCGGGCAGGGGCCGCAAGGGCGGCCGAGGCGGCTGGAGCGAGAGCCGGGGGCCCGGCCGGGGCGAGAGAAGCGAGAGCTGGGAGGGACGGGGGGACCGGACCAACGGCCGGGGACCGGCCGGCGGGGCGAACGGCCCCGGGCCGGGCGCCGCGCACCCCCCGCATGCCGCGCCTGCCGGAGACGGCGAGCCGGAACCGGCCGCCGCCCGGCCGCCCAAGGGGCGGACGGCGCGCATCTATCCGTACGCGGTCTCGAAGAGCAAGCTGGAGCGGGCCATCCGCAAGCTCCGCGTGCCGGCGATCATGGTCGAGGACCTCGACGACGCCGACCTGGTCGTCACGTTGAAGGCCCAGGAGCGGCGCCAGCCCCGCCGCCTGCGCGACGCCGCGGCGGGCGGGGTCCCGGTCTACATCATGAAGAGCAACACCATCGTGCAGGCGGAGAACTTCCTGCGCGCCGTCTTCGACGTGGGCGACGTCGCCGCCGACGACGAGGAGGCACTGCGCGAGGTCGAGGACGGGATCGACGAGGTCCTCGACAACGGCGAGCCGGTCGAGCTGCCGCCGCGCAACAACCACCTCCGCCGCCTCCAGCACCAGGTCGTGGAGCGCTACGGCCTCACCTCCGAGAGCAAGGGCGATGAGCCCTACCGCCGGGTGGTCATCTACCCGGGGTAGGCCGTGCAGATTCAAAATCCGATTTTGAATTGACACGGCCTCAAGGGTCTGGTAAGCCTGGCCCATGTTCGCTCGCACCTTGGAGGCCCGCTTCCGCGCCCTCGTCGGAACGTTCCCGGCCGTCTTCCTCACCGGCCCGCGGCAATCCGGCAAGACGACGCTGGCCCGGACCTGCTTCCCCGACTTCCACTACGTCTCCCTGGAGGATCTCCAGAACCGGCAGGAGGTCACGGAAGACCCGCGGGGCTTTCTCCGCCGGCTGGAAGGCAGGAGGGGTGTGATCCTCGACGAGGTGCAGCGCACGCCGGAGCTCTTCTCCTACCTCCAGGGCTTCCTCGACGAGGAGAAGAGCGGACCGATGGTGCTCACGGGCTCGCAGCACTTCCTGCTCTCGGAGCGGATCAGCCAGTCCCTGGCCGGCCGGGTCGCCATCCTGGAGCTTCTGCCGCTCTCGACGGCGGAGCTGGCCGGGCGGCCGGCGCTCCTGCCCGAGGAGCTGGCCGAGCCGGCGGACCCGCGGGAAAACAAGCCGCCGCTCCGTCTCGAGGAGATCCTCTTCCGTGGTCTCTTCCCGCGCATCCACGACCGGCAGCTCGATGCGAGCGCCTGGCTGGTCGGTTATCTGCGCACCTACATCGAGCGCGACGTCCGTCTGCTCACCAACGTCGGCAACCTGGAAGCGTTCAGCCGCTTCCTGTCTCTCTGCGCCGGCCGGTCGGGGCAGCTCCTGAACAGCTCGGCGCTGGCGGTGGAGGCCGGTATCACCCAGCCTACGGCAAGGCACTGGATCTCCGTGCTCCAGGCGAGCTACGTCATCCTCCTCTTGAAGCCGCATCACGAGAACTTCAACAAACGGCTGGTCAAGACTCCCAAGCTGTACTTCCTGGACGCCGGGCTCCTCTGCCACCTCCTGGGACTCCGCCGGCCGGAGGATGTCCATGTGCACCCCTTGCGCGGCGCCATCTTCGAGACGTTCATCATCGGCGAGCTGTACAAGACCTTCCTTCATCACGGGCAGCCGGCTCCCCTCTACTTCTGGCGCGACGCGGCAGGGCACGAGGTGGATGCCCTGCTCGACCTCGGGACGCGGCGCATCCCGGTGGAGATCAAGGCGGGCCAGACGCTCGCCGGAGACGTGTTCCGGGGGCTCGACTATTACTTGAAGCTGGCCGGTGGCGACACGGGCGTCCTGATCTACGGCGGCGACGAGAGCTACGCGCGGAAGAATCACATCGTGCGGAGCTGGTGGCACTGCGGATGAGGCCGCTGGGTGCGCACGCAGGCTCCTTTCTTGTGCGAAATGACGGTCACCCTGTGCGGAACGGTCAACGTTCCGTGCGGGATGCCGGCCTCTCTGTGCGGGATCGCTTCCACCCGGCCCTGGCGGACTTCGTCTTGTGCGGAACGATGGCCGTCTTGTGCGAGATGGTAGTTGTCTCGTGCGAGATGGTCACTACCTTGTGCGGATTCATCGTCGCCTGAGCCAAGAGGACGACCTTCTTGTGCGGAGTGGTGGCCTTGCTTGTGCGCGCAGGTCGCCTCTCTGTGCGGAGCTGTCTCTTTTTTGTGCGGACTTTGGGTCCCATCGCGCTGGAACAGGACCGTGACCTACTCCTGAAAGGCAGGACCAGGTCACGGCGTCTACTTCAGAGAAGAGGCGGGCCCCGCGCGGCGGGGCCCGCCTTCGGGGGAGCGTCAGACCTCGAGAAAGGCGACGCCCGCGGGGTTCGACGGGTCCGCGTCCTCAACGATCCGCACCACCGACCAGAGCCGCCAGGGCGCCCGCGGGTCCGGCTCCTCCTCCAGAGACAGCCAGGAGGCATACCACCGGCCGCGGTCGTACCAG
>DASPJI010000017.1:0-2565 GCA_035628695.1 Thermoanaerobaculia bacterium
CCTCACCCGATCGATCCGCGATCTGGGCCTCGACCACCTGGAGCGCCTGCCAGGCACCCGCCGCGAGGCCGAGAGGATCGCCGATCTCGATCCTGGAAGCTTCGTCGCCCTGGACTTCTTCGCCGGGAGGGAGATCCTGAGCCACCCCGCCGTGCGCCGCGCCCGGCTCCTGCATCTGGCCACCCACAGTCTGATGAACCCGCGGAACCCGGCGCTGTCCGGCATCGTGCTGTCGCTGGTAGACGAGCAGGGGCGGCCTCAGCAGGGATTCCTACGAGCAGACGAGATTGCGGAGCTCGGCCTGTCGGCCGACCTCGTGGTGCTGAGCGCCTGCAAGACCGCCTTGGGGCCCGAAGTCCGGGGCGAGGGGCTCCTGAGCCTCGCCCGCGCCTTCTTCGAGGGCGGCGCCAGCCGGGTCGTGGTCAGTCTCTGGGCTGTGGAGGACAACGCCTCGGCCGACCTGATGACCCGCTTCTACGACGGGCTCCTGCGTCAGGGACTGCCGGCGGCGGCGGCCCTGCGCCAGGCCCAGCTCGCCACGCGCGATGCCGCGGAGAAGAACGGTCGCTCCGAGTGGGCCGCGTTCGAGCTGCAAGGCGACTGGCGCTGAGCTGGAAAATTGTCGCACCGTCCGTCTAGTGGGGTGTGCTTGAATGCACGCCAACCACCAAGGAGGTTCAGATGGGCGACAACGACAGCGGCACCGGCACGGGCACGGGCACCGGCACCCAGAAAGCCGGAATGAGCCAGGCTCAGCCACTTCCATCTACGCCTGAGGCTCACATGGGCGGTAGCGACAACGACAGTGGCACCGGCACTGGAACCGGCACGGGTGGTTCGAAGGGTGGCTTCCCCAAGGCTGAGCCACTTCCTGGGCAGGCCCAGAGTGACGGCGGCTCGGCGGCGGGATCCGAGGAGACCCAGGCGAAATGAAGACCCACGGTGGGATGGGCGGGGGGCTGGAGGACGGCGCGCGGCTGGTCTTCAACGGCGTTCTCAACCGGGGCGACGGCAGCGGCTACCTGCTGGCGCCCCGCACGCCGCAGGAGCTGCTGGCCGAGATCGGCGGCGGTGAGCCCCCTTCCCCTCCCACCGTACCCAGGCCATTACCCTCCTATATCGATGCCAACGACCTGGCCAAGGCAGGCTGGGGAGTGATCTGGGCTCCGGGCTTGGACCCGCGGGTCAAGGAGGCTCTGGAGCCCCTGCTGGCGCTGCGCCAACGGGAGGCGGGCCCCCTGTACCGCGAGGTGGAGGCCCGGCCCGGGGAGACCTTCTTCCAGCTCCTCAAGCGTCTCGGCGCCTCCGTGGCACCCGTCGACCCCAAGCGGCTGCCCTACTACCTGCTGGTGGTAGGGGAGCCGGCGGAGGTCCCTTTCGAGCTCCAGTACCAGCTCGACGTCGCGCACGCGGTGGGCCGGCTCTGCTTCGCCACGCCCGAGGAGTACGGCCGCTATGCGCTAGGGGTGGTGGCGGTGGAGGAGAACGGGGTCCGCCGCCCACGGCGCCTGGGCATCTTCGCCGTCCAGAACCAGGACGATTGGGCCACCCTCTCGTGCCGGGAGCACCTGGCGACGCCGCTGGCCGAGAGCCTCCGGCGCGAGGTCCAGGACTGGGAGGTCGACTCCTGTCTCGGCAGTGAGGCCACCAAGGCGCGGCTACGCCAGCACCTTGGCGGTGAAGCCACGCCGGCCATGCTGCTGACCTGCAGCCACGGTTTGATGTACCAGGTCGGCGATCCCCTCCAGCCCACGGATCAGGGGGGCTTGATCTGCGCCGACTGGCCGGGGCCGGAACGCTGGAAGGAGCGCCTGCCAACGGAGCAGTACCTGGCGGCCAGGGACATCGCCGACACCGACGATCTGTCGGGCCTGATCTCCTTCCAGTTCGCCTGCTTCAGCGCCGGTACGCCGGAGCGCGACTCCTTCTCTCGTGCACGGGGCAGCGCCGTGGCAAGGCTGGCGGCGCGCGACATGATGGCCCCCCTGGCCCAGCGGCTCCTGGGCAAGCCCGGCGGCTCCGCCCTGGCGGTCGTGGGCCATGTCGATCAGGTCTTCGAGGCCTCGTACCTGTGGCCCGGAGTGGGCCGGCAGCTCGAGACTTTCGAGGCCTGCCTCAGGGGATTGATGGCGGGCGAACGCCTGGGCCTCGCCCTGGAGCCGTTCGGCCATCGCCATGCCACCATCGCCACTTTCCTCACCGAGCTGCTGGAGCAATGGCGCCGGCAACCGGAGACCCGCCCCGTGGGGGTCTCCGATGCTCTCGGCGAGGCCTTCCTGTGGCTTGCCCACAACGATGCGCGGGGCTACCTGCTGCTCGGCGACCCCGCCGTCCGTCCAGCCGTCGGGCGGGACACCCTCTTCTAGCGCCATGGCCTCCCGAGGCGACATTCACGCGTTGGTCGCCGGAGTGGATCTCTATCTGCCCGGTCCGGTCCCCGAGGAGGTCTATCCGTCGCTGCGGGGAGCCGCGGCCGACGCCAGCGAGGTGGCTCTCTACCTGACCCGGGAGCTGGAGGTGCCGGAGGGCAATGTACGTCTTCTGACCTCCATCGATGATGGCAGT
>DASPJI010000018.1:0-4144 GCA_035628695.1 Thermoanaerobaculia bacterium
GTGGACGACGTAGTCCAGGCTCCCCCAGGTGCTCCGGAGATCCTCGAACATCGCCCGCAGCTCGTCCTCCCGGGTGACGTCACAGGAGTAGAGCCGCGTTCCCGGCATCTCCGCCGTGAGCTTCTCCAGGTCCCCCTTGAGCCGCTCCCCCTGATAGCTGAAGGCCAGCTCCGCCCCGGCGTCCCGGAGCCTCTCGGCGATGGCCCATCCCAGACTGCGCGCGTTGGAGACCCCCATCACCAGGGCCCGCTTTCCCTTCAGATCGATCTGGATCATGGCCGGGTATCTTATACGACGGAGGTGGACCGAGCATGAGCACGACCCGAACCCTTGGAATCCTGCTGGTGGCACTGGCCGCCGGCGCCTGCACACCCCCGTCCCCCGGTCCCGCCACCGGCGGCGACGGGTCCACGGAGAGCGCCCAGGCCGGCCCGGGCCCGGCCCGGATCGGCGCCCCCCGGACGGACGCCCCCGAGACGAGAGCCGGCGCCGATCTGCGGGGCACGATCACGCAGACCTCGGCCGTGGAGCCCGGCGGCCCCGGCGCTCCGGCTCTCGGCCGCGTGCTCGTCGAGGGGGAGGTCGAGCCCGACACCCGCTATGACCGGGGCTGGATCACGGTGACCGAAGAGACCCGCATCGTGCGAAGGGAGGGGATGAGCGACCGCCCCCCCTCCTTCCTGGACCTGACGGTGGGGCTCCGGGTGGAGGTCACCTTCGAGGGGGCGGTGGCCAAGTCCCTCCCCCTCCAGGCCACCGCGCGGGAAATCGTGATCCTCGGCGCCGCGCCGGCGCCCGGTCCGGGAGAGGAGGACGGCAAGACGGCAGGCGGCGAGGCGGCCGACTTCAAGGGGACGGCCGGGATCATCGACAAGCCTCGCCCCGACCTCCCGCCCGCCACCCTGCGCGACGTCCGTACCGCCCGGCAGGCGGGCTTCGACCGGGTCGTCTTCGAATTCGCGGGAGGGGCGCTGCCCGGCTATCACCTGGAGTACATCGACAAGCCCGTGCGCCAGTGCGGCTCGGGGGAGCCGGTCCCCCTGGCCGGCGACGCCTGGCTGCAGGTCCGGCTCGTCCCGGCCTATGCCCATACCGACGCCGGACAGGCGACGGTCCAGGAACGGGAGCGCCACCTGGACTACCCCGTCCTGCGGGAGCTGGAGTCCACCTGCGACTTCGAGGCGCACGTCGAGTGGGTGCTGGGCGTCGCCTCCCCCAACCGCTACCGGGTCCTGGAGCTCTCGGACCCCACCCGGCTGGTAGTGGACGTCCGGCACTGACCTCTAGAGACCGCCGAGTTGCGCGAGGAGCGCCTCCAGATCCCGCTGACTGACATCCGCGTCCGGGAAGCGCGCGGGATCGTAGACGCTCCCCTCGGCAGGCGGCCGCGGAGTTTCAGCTGCCGGGGCCGCCGGCGCGGCGGTCTGGGCCGCTGGCGGCTCCTCGGCCGCGACGGCTCCCAGGTCGGCGGCCAGGCCGGCGATGGTCGGGCGCTCGAAGAGCCGGCCGGGGGTGAGGGCCAGCCCCCGCTCCCGCGCCCGGGCGACGATCCGCAGGCTGAGCACCGAGTCGCCTCCCAGCTCGAAGAAGTCGTCGTGGATGCCCACGGCGTCGATCCCCAGCAGGTCGCCCCAGATCTCCGCCAGCCAGCTCTCGGCCTCGGTTCGTGGGGCCACGTAGGCGGTGGCGAGGTCGGGCCGGCCGTGCCGCGGCCCGGCCGGCGCGGCCGCGCCGGCGCGGTCCAGCTCGGCCAGGATGCGCTCACCCGTCAAGGCCGCGGCTTCGGCAAGGCGCGCCGTGAGGTCCCGCACCGAGACCATCACCTGGGGGAGGTCCCCCCCACTCAGAATGCGGCGGAAGGCTTCCACTCCGTCGGCCGAGGTGAGCCCCTCGCCAGCGGCCACGGGAACCGGAGCCGGGGGCGCGCTTTCGACCATCTCCAGCCGGGACGGGACGTTGGGACGCGCGGCGACCCGCCGGAAGGCGAAGTCGTCGATGCGCACCAGGACCTCGCCCGCGGGATCGAAGAGCACCACCTCGAAATGCAGCTCCTCGCCGCTGCCTTGCTTGGTGCGGATGAAGCTGAAGAGCTCGGCCGGCAGCGGCCGTTCGATCCGCAGGCCGGCGTACGAGAACGGCATGTAGACGCCGTCGGCCGCGGGGCCGAGCCACTGGGAGAAGCCGGTGGCGCGGTCGAGGACCGCCGGGTGGAGCCCCAGCGCTTCGAGCTCGGCCGCGAACTCGCCCGGGAACCGCAGCTCCGCGAGGAAGCGGCCGTCCGCCGCCGCGGTCCGGTGCAGGCTGCGCCAGCGCGGGCCGAAGGACATGACCTCCGAGCTCCCGAGGTCGACGGCCGCCGGCTCGACCGGCAGCTCGGCGAGCAGCTCCCGCAGGGACGGAACGGGCGCGCCAGAGCCCGCCGGCGGACCGATCTCGCCCAGCGCGTGCTCCTGCCACCGCGTCTCGCCGCCGGCCTCCAGCCGGCTGGCGACGCGGAAGCTCCAGGCGTCGCCCTGGCGGCGCAGCAGCGTGTAGACGTCGCGGCTCTCGCCGTCGGGCACGGCGAGCGGGGTGACGAAGGCGGCCTGGCGGATCTCGGCCGCGGCGCTGCCGGTGCTCTGCTCGAAGGCGGCGCGCGCCAGCTCCAGATAGGCGGTGCCCGGCAGCACCGGCGTCCCCTGGATGCGGTGCTCGTCCAGCACCCAGTGGCGCGCCGCGTCGAGACGGGTGACGAAGGCGTGCTCGCCGGCGCCGGCCGGGACGCGCCGGTCGAGCAGCGGGTGGTCCACCGCGGCGCCGACCGGCAGGCCGTCCATCAGGCGCCGCGCCCCCGGCGCCGCCGTCTCCACCGCCATGCCGGCCTCGGTCCAGGCGTCCCAGGCGATGGAAACGGTGAGCCCGGCGCTGCCGGCGCGGGAGCCGGCGAAGGCGTCGAGGAAAGCGTTGGCGGCACAGTAGTCCACCTGCCCGTAGGCGCCGATCACCGAGTTGAGCGACGAGCAGAGCACGAAAAGGTCCAGCTCCTCGGGAGGGAAAGTGGCGGCGAGGGTCAGGGTGCCCTGGACCTTGGGGGCGAGCACAACGTCGGCCGCGATCCGGTCCTTGCGCGCGATCACGCCGCCGCCGGGGATGCCGGCGGCGTGGATCACGCCGTGCACCGCGCCCCACCGCTCGAGCGCCAGGGCGCGGACCTGGACCATCCCCACGGGATCGGTGACGTCGGCCTGGACCGCCAGGACCTCGGCCCCGGCCTCCTCCAGGTCCCGCAGGCGCCGGAGCTTGCGGAAGAGCGGGCCGTCGCCGCCGCGGGCGAGCAGGCCGTCCCACTCCTCGCGCGGGGGCAGCGCGGTGCGGCCGATCAGGACCAGCCTGGCGCCGGCGCTCCGCGCCAGCCAGCGCGCGATGGCGTGGCCGACGCCGCCGAGCCCGCCGGTGATCACATAGACACCGCCGGGGCGCAGCCGCGGCGCCGCCGGGCCGCCCTCCTCCAGGCGTACGGGCTCGAAGCTCTGCAGCCAGCGCTGCCGGCCGCGCCAGGCGATCACCGGCTCCGGCGAGCCGGCCGCCACCTCGGCCCAGAGGCGGTCGACGGTCCGCTCGAGCCGGCCGCCCGCCTCCAGATCGAGGCTGTGGCAGACGACCCCGGGGAGCTCGAGCGGGATCACCTTGCCCGGCCCGAGCAGCAGCGCCCGCTCGGGGACGACGGAATCGCCGCCCGAGACGTCGTGCAGGTGGCTGGACACCAGCCAGAGGTCGAGCCGCCGCTCGTCGATTCGCCGGCGCTCCAGCGCCTGCGCCAGGAAGAGCGGGCTGTAGAAGGCGCGGTCGGCGGCCGAGCCGGCCGGCGCGGCACCGGGAGCCGGCTGCGGAGCGCCGAAGCTCCACAGGTGGAGGATGGCCCCGACCTCCCTCCCCTCGGACGGCAAGGCGGCGAGCAGGGCGTCGTAATCCGCCGCCTCTCCCGGGCGCACGGCGTAGGCACCGCCGCCGAGGTCGGCGAAGCCGCCGCCCGGCTGGACGGTGGCCACGCTCCGCCCGGCGGCGCGCAGCCGCGCGGCGATCCCTTCGCCCAGCCCCTCCCCATCCAGGAAGACGAGGACGACGCCGTCCACCCCCTCGCCGGCCGGCGCCGCCGGCGTGGGCG
>DASPJI010000019.1:0-3022 GCA_035628695.1 Thermoanaerobaculia bacterium
AGATCCGCTCCTCCGCCGGGTAGTCGGTGGAGGTGTAGATGCGGTCGCCCACCTCGTGGCGCGGCGAGGAGCGCTCCCGGTACTCCAGCAAGTCGCCGCAGATGGCGCGGACGAAACCCTGGAGGTCCTCCGGCTCGCTTAGGCCGAAGCCCTGGAAAAGGAGGGCTCCATGCCGCTGCAGGAGCTCCTCGAGACGGCCGCGCTGGGACTCCACCCAGGAGAGGCCGTCGAACTCCGGCTCTACCGGACGCAGGATCAGGGGCAGCCCCGCGCCGCTGCTGGAGGGCGGCAACTCCTCACGGACCAGCTCTTCGGCGGGGGCCGCGGCGGCCCGGCGGGCTCCCATGATCAGCTTCTTGGGAGTTTTCAGCTCTCGGTCTTTCATGTCGGCTCCAGGACGTGCTGCTCGCGGGATCAAGACGCGGGATCGAAAAGGCGGCGGCCCAACAGCTCCGGATACGCATGGTAGCAGAGGGGGCCAGTACGCCGTCATTCCCAGGGAAATGAGGTCCATCCCTCCCGGGGCAACCATTGCCCCGGGAGAAATGGCGGTCATTCCTCATGGGGCAGTCATTGCCCCATCAGGAACGGCCTCCATTCCTGGTGGGGCAGCGACTGCCCCGACAGGAATGATCGCCATTCCTGATGGGGCAGCGATCGCCCCAACAGGAATGATGGCCATTCCTCGTGGGGCAACGATGGCCCCGGCAGGAAGGATGACCATTCCTCCAGGGGCAGCGGCTGCCCCATCAGGAATGATCCCCGCCCGCCGCTGCCGCGGCGACTCCTGACCCGAAGCGATGCGATGTCACGACTCGACCGGCTCCGCCTCCGCTGCCTCCGACACCGCGGTCATCCCGACGGCGACGATCCGGTTCGCCAGCCCGGCGACGGTGGGGGTCTCGAACAGGGAGCGCAGGGGGATCTCCACCCCCAGATCCTGCTCCAGGCGCGACACCACGCGGGTCGCGACGATGGAGTGGCCGCCGAGATCGAAGAAGTTGTCGTGCCGGCCCACTCTCTCGAGCCCCAGCAGCTCCTGCCAGAGCTCGGCCACCCACTCCTCCACCGGATCGGCTGGAGGCTCATCGGCCCGGACGGCCTCGATGGCCGTGGGGAGCGGCGCGGGGAGCACCCGGCGGTCCAGCTTGCCGTTGGGGGTGAGCGGGAGCCGCTCCAGCCAGACGAACGCCTCCGGCACCATGGGGTCCGGCAGCCGCTGGCGCAGGATCTCCCGCAGCTCGCCGGCCGCGGGCCGGGAGGCGCCCTCTTCCCCCACCAGCCAGGCGGTGAGCAACTCGCGTCCTTTTCCATCGGCGCCGGAGACCTCGCGCAGCAGCACCGCGGCCTCGCGCACGGCGGGATGGAGGGCGAGGGCCGTCTCCACCTCGGCCGGCTCGACGCGGAACCCGCGCACCTGCACCTGGCCGTCGCGGCGGCCCGCCAGCACCACGGCGCCATCCGCCCGGTAGCGGCCCAGGTCGCCGGTGCGGTAGAGGCGGTCCTCGGGGCCGTCCGTCCACGGGTGGATCCCGAAGCGCTCCGCGGTGAGCCTCCCGTCGCCGAGATAGCCGAGCGAGAGGTGGGGAGTGCGGACACAGACCTCTCCCAGCTCCCCCGGCGCGGCCTGGTCGTCCGCCTCGTTGAGCACCAGGAGCTGGACGTCGTCGATCCCCCGGCCGATGGGCACGCGGCGCCCCGGCCAGTCTCCGGCGCCGGAGGCATCGAACCAGGAGACGGCCTGGGGCGTCTCGGTCGTGCCGTAGAAGTTGACGCAGGCGGCAGCCGGGGCCATGTCGCGCAAGCGGGCCACGTCCCGCTCGGTCAGGACATCGCCACCGAAGAACGCGAGCCGCAGCCGGGGCAGATCCACTCCGCCCTCTGCCAGGATCTGTTCGCGGGCCGGGGTGAGATGGCAGACGGTGATCCGTTGGCGCGCCATCCAGCCGGCCAGGCGGGCGGGTGAGCCCAGGTCGTCGACATCCGGCATGCAGAGAGTGGCCCCGAGGCCGAGGGGGGCGAAGAGGTCCCGAAGCAAAGGGTCGTGAGAAAGGCCTGACAAGACGCTGAAGCGGTCCTCCCCGGTCAGGCCGAACTGCCGGGCGTGCCAGGCGCAGAAGTGGGAGAGGGGGCCGTGGGTCCCCAGGATCCCCTTGGGCTCACCGGTGGAGCCGGAGGTGAAGGCGACGTAGGCGAGGTCGCCGGGACTCACGGCCGGGAGGGCCAGCTCCGCCTCGTCGACACCATAGATCTCTCCGGAAAGGTCGAGTTGCAGCCGGGGGACGGCGTCCGCCATCGCGGCGAGCTCAGCCGGCAACGGCTCCGCGGCCTCGATCTCGATCCAGGCCCGTGGCCGCGCCTGGAGCACCGCGGACCGCCGCCGCGCCGCGGGGTGGGCCGGGTCGAGGACCAGAAACGCCGCGCCGGCCATCAGCACGCCAAGGAGCGCCTGCACCAGGGGGGCGCTCCGATGGGCATGGATCGCCACCACGTCGCCGCACTCAATCCCCTCCGCCCGCAGCCAGACGGCGAGGGCCGTGGAGGCCTGCGCCAGATCGCCATACGTCCACGCGCTGCCGGCGTCCACCACCGCCAGGCGTCCCGGGTCGCGCCGGGCCTGCTCCAGGAAGCGCTCGTGCACTGCCCCGTGCCACCCCTGCGCGGCGCCTGCGAGGGGGAGGCGGGGATCGGGAAGGACCGCCGCGCTCTCGGGAAGGATCAGAGAGATCCCCGACACCGGCAGCTCGGGCTCCGCCACCGCCCGCTCCAGGAGATGGTGAAGCTGCCCCAGGAGCTGGCGCATGGTGGCACGATCGAAGAGGTCGGCGTTGTAGACCAGGTCCAGGGTGATCCCCTCGCCCTCCACCAGCTCTCCATAGAGCGTCAGATCGAAGCGGGACGGCAGCTCCTGCAGCGGCAGAGCCGTCATCGACAGCCCGCCCGGCAGGTCGTAGGAGCGGTGGGGGAAGGCCTGCAGGTTGAGCAGCACCTGGAACAGGGGGGAACGGGAAAGGTCGCGCTC
>DASPJI010000020.1:0-4572 GCA_035628695.1 Thermoanaerobaculia bacterium
CCGCGACACGGGGGAGAGCGCGCTGGTCTCCCGTTCGTTCCAGTCGCCGGCCGAGGCCGGGAGCTCCCCCGCGCACCGCTGGGTGACCGGAGCGCTGAGCGCCGACGGCGGCACCGTGGCGTTCACCTCCACCGCCACCAACCTGGTGGACGGCGACCGGAACTGCCTGGCCGACGCCTTCCTCTATGACAATGGCCGCATCGGGCACTTCTACACCCTCCCCCCCTGTCGGTTCCTGGACACCCGGCTGCCGCAGGACGGTCCGGCGCTGGCCTCGGGCCAGACGGCGCTGCTCCACCTCTACAACACCTGCGGCATCCCGGAGACGGCGAAGGCGGTGGCGGTCAACGTCACGGCTGTCGGCGCCACGGGCCAGGGCCACGTCGCCTTCTACCGCGGCGACGCCGTCGCCGCGCCGGGGACGAGCACCCTCAGCTTCCGTCCCGGCCTGACCCGCGCCAGCTTCGCCATCCTCCCCCTGGCCGCCAACGCCGACGGGTCTCTCAAGGTGGTGCCGTCGGTCACCGGCGGCGGCACGGTGCACGTACTGATCGACGTCGCCGGCTACTTCGAATAGGCCTGGATCAGAGAGGGCCCGGCATCTCCCGGCCCTCTCGCGGCTCTGGCAGGACTTCTACTCGGTCCTGGCGGCGGGCGTGGATCTCCCGGTCGATGCCAAAGACGAGCATCTCCCGGCCGAAGTGGTCGATGCGGCCTTGCAGACTCTGTCCAAGCCGTTCGACGACGCGGATGGAGGCGCGGTTTTCCGGGTGGACGAGGCTGATGACCCGGTCTTTATCCAGAACATCGAAGGCGTAGTCCAGGGCGGCCCTTCCGGCTTCGAAGGCAAACCCTTTCCTCCAGCAATGGGGCGCCAGGCATCCGGCCAGCTCGAAGCCCGGCCAGCCATCCGGCTCGGCGAAGCCACCGGTCCCCACGAACGTGCCGGTCTCCTTCTGTTCGATCACCCAGATGCCGGCCCCCTTGAGCCGCCAGTGCCCCACCAGGAAAGCCATGTGGCGCCAGGAGCGGCCCCGGTCCCACGGCTCCGTCCCCGCGCCCAGGTAGCGCACCACTTCGGGGTTCGCGTACAGCGCCGCGTAGTCGTCGATGTCGTCCGGCCGGAAGGGCCGCAGGCGCAGGCGCTCCGTCTCCAGGGTGGGAATTTCGAACGGTTCCATGCTTCGATTCCTTTCTCCGCCGTGATCGTTCGTGGAGACGAAGCTTGTCCTTCGGACCGGAGGGGCGGACACTCCGGCCGTGGGGACGCCTCCACGGGCAATGGCGCCCGTGCGGTCACCTGTCCCCGGAGGGAGAAGCTATGCTTCGCCTCGTTCTTCTCGTCCTCTGTATTTCCTCGTCACTCCCAACGCTGATCCAGCTCAAAGGTGGCGGCGGCTGGGACCCCAACGGATTGAAGTCCGGTACGCCGCCGGTCATCCTGCCGGGCGAGGGCGGCGGCGGCAATGACCCTGATGGGCTGACGGCCCAGCCGCCGCCTTCCACCACTGGGGGAGAGATCGGCGGGGGTTGGGACCCCAACGGCTGATCCCGCCGGCGCGAGGGGCGTGCTCGGCGCCCCTCGCTTTTCTCTCCTACGCGAACTGTACGTAGCCTTGCACTTTGCTGGGAGCTAAAGTACCCTGAGCTGGAACCTATTTGAGGAGGATCTTGAATGTCCCACCTGGGACGGGAGGTGTTGCGGCGAGTTCTGGCCGGCGAAGGAACCGCCCCGGAGGCGGACCGGGCCGAGGAGCACCTCGTCTCCTGTGAAACGTGCCGGGCCCAGGCCGCAACCCTGCTGGACGAGCTTCGCGTGGCGAGGCCCGAGTTGCGAGGGGAGGACTCTCTGCGGCTCGTCTTCGATTTGATCGACCGGGAACGGCGGCGTGGGGTCGAGGATCTGGCGGCGCTCGCCGAGTGGGCCGAGCTGCGCCGCATCTCTAGCCGCAGGAGCCAGAGGGACCGGGTAAGGATGACGAAGGCGTGCCACACCATCGCCTTCTTCAACCTCCTGCTCCGTGAGCTCAAGGAGGCCGCTGCCTGGGAGGAAGCCGAGTTCGTGGCCTCCCTCGCGGTGCTGAGCTGCGAACGCATGAGCCAGCGGCAGCAGGTCTCCGAACCCTCGAAGAACGACCTGCTGGCGGAGGTCTGGACAGCGGTCGCCAACTCCCGGCGGCGGGCGGCCGAATGGGGTAAGGCGCATCAGGCCCTGACGTTCGCGGAACGGTACCTCAAGAGCGGCACGGGAGACCCCCGTCTTGAAGCCTCGCTCCTCTCGATCGGCGCGTCGACCCTGGCCGATGAGGGGCATGTCCGCGAGGCCGTGGAGGCCCTGGACCGCTGTGGTCAAATCTACCAGGGCCTCACCGAATGGCCCCTCCTCGCCCGTACGCTGATCCAGAAGGCCAACATCCTGGCCGGTACCGAGCCTGTCCAAGGCTTGTCGGCTCTCGACCACGCCCTTCCCTTCATCCCCGCTGGAGATCCACGTCTCCTCCTGTTTGCCGAGATGCTCAGAGTAGAGTGCCTCATCGAGGTCCGTAAGCCCGTGGAAGCTCTCCAGGTCTTCCGGCGGTCGTCACATTTGCTGGACGAGACGCCCCAGATCCGGCCGCGCATCCGTGGACGGTTTACGAGCGCCCGTCTCCTCGATGCCCTTGGCTTCCAGCAGCACGCGGAGCGGCTGTTTGACGAGGTCGTGGCCAGGGACATCGAGCACGAGCTCTACAAGGACGCTCTCCTGGACCTCCTCTATCTCTATGGACGTCATGTGAAAACCGGCGAATTCGAGAAGGCGGCGGGCGTGTGTACGAGAGCCCTGACCGACGCCAGCCTCGCCGAGATCACGCACGATCAGATCCGGGACCTCTGGACCCAGCTCCTGAACGCCGCCCAGGTCCACGCCATCAGCCAGGACGTGCTCAAGGACCTCCGCCGGTACCTGAACGTCCACTGGAAACAGCCCGCCGCCCAGCCGCCGGTGGTGAGGCTGCGGTAGAGGCGGCGACAGCGCCGAAGACCTCCACGGCCACGCCGATGAAGGGCCCGGCGCAGCGCCGGGCCCTTCCTGTTTTGCTGGATGGATGTCTAGCGGCCGGTGGTGGTGGAGACCGCCGCCGGCGCCGTCTGCGCCGGGACCGGCGCCTCGGGCCGCAGGACGCCGAGCAGGTAGCGGTCGCGGTGGAAGTAGGCCTGGGCGGCCTGCTGCAGCCGCTCCGACGTCACCATCTCCACCAGCTCGCCGTAGCGCAGGATGCCGCGCAGGTCCCACCCCTCGCTGGCGTAGGCCTCCAGGGCCCCCAGCCAGAAGCGGTTCTCCCGCTCGGCGACCTCGCGCTCCCGGCGCTCCTGCTCGCGCACCTTCTGCAGGTAGCCGTCCGGGACGCCGTTCTTCTGGATCGACTCGATCTCGGCGAACACCGCCTGCACCAGGGAGTCCACCTTCTCCGGCGCACAGCCGAAGGCGATGTGGAAGGTGTACTCGCCGCGCGGACGGCTCGACAGCCCGCCCTCGGCCTGGACGCCGTAGACCGCGCCCATGTCCTCGCGCAGCACCTCGCGCAGCCGGATCTGGAGCACCCGCGCCAGCGACTCCATGACGTGCCGGTTCTCGCGGCTGAACGTCGCCGGGCCGGAAAACAGCATGCGCACCTGGCTCTTCGGCTCGAGCCCCTTGGCCACGTCCACCTTCACCACGCTGTCGAACGTCGTGCTGTCGCCCGGGTCGCGCCAGCTCTCGCGCCGCCCCTTGGTGGGGAGGCTGCCGAGCCAGGTGAGGACCAGCGGCTTGATGCTCTCGGGGGTGAAGTTGCCCACCAGGACGAAGGTGAAGTCGCCGACGTCGGCGAAGCGGTCGCGGTAGACCTGGTAGGCGGTCTCGAAGTCGATCTCCTGCAGCCGCTCGAGGCTGAGCGGCTCCTGGCGCGGGTTGCCCTGCGCCATGGCTTTCCGCAGCTCGTCCGCGAAGACCGCCTCGGGGCTGGAGACGCGGGTGCGGAGCTGCTCCTCGAGGCCGCCGAGCAGCGACAGGAACAGCTTCGGGTCCTTGCGCGGCGCCGTGACGTTGAGGTAGACGAGCTGGAACATGGTCTCCAGGTCGCGGGCCGCGGCGACGCCGCGGATCCCCTCCTCGAACGTGCCGATGTAGGGCAGCACGCCCGCGGCCTTGCCGGCCAGCGCCTTCTCCAGCGTGATGCGATCGAAGCGGCCGAGGCCGGCGTCGCGGATCACGGCGGTGGCGAAGGCGGCCGACAGGTACTTGCTGTCGGGCACCAGGGAGCTGCCGCCCGGGCTGTAGGAGGTGAGGAGGATCTCGTCGTTCTGGAAGTCGGTGGGCTTCATGATCACCCGCACGCCGTTCGACAGGCGCCACTCGGTGACGTTCAGCTCCTCGACGCGGCTCTCGGAGACGATGCGGCCCGGCTTCGGCGCCTCGGCCACCAACGGCCCCTGGCGCACGCGGTCCACCCAGGGGTTGATCTGGCGCGCCGTCACCTGCTGGAAGGTGCCGAGCAGCTCCTTCTCGGCGGGCAGCTTGGCTTTCTGGGTCTCGGGGGCGGAGAGCAGGAT
>DASPJI010000021.1:0-3186 GCA_035628695.1 Thermoanaerobaculia bacterium
CCGAACTCGGTGCTGGCGCCGGAGGTCGAGACGTTCCCGGAGGCGTTCCGGCGCCAGGGGTTCCGCACCGCCGGGTTCACCGAGGGGGGATACATGAGCGGCCGCTTCGGCTTCCGGCGCGGCTTCGAGCAGTTCGCCGCCCGCGCCCGCAACCGCAATCGGCCCCTCCACCAGACCTTCCGGCGCGGCGTGCGGTTCCTCGAAGGGCTGAAGCCGGACGAGCGCTTCCTCCTCTTCCTTCATACCTACTCCGTCCACACCCCCTACGACGCGCCGGAGGAGTACCGGAAGCCGTTCTGGCCCGGCGAGCCGCCGGCGGGGGCGATCCCGGCGACCGGCCCGGCCTTCGGCCAGCACAACGCGAGCGGCGGGACGCTCCCCGAGCCCGTGGTCGGCTGGCTCACGGCGCTGTACGACGCCGGCATCAGCCAGACCGACGAGGTGCTGCGCGGCTTCTTCGCCGACCTGGAGCGGCTCGGTCTCGCGGACGACGTGACGGTCATCGTGACCTCGGACCACGGCGAGGAGCTCCAGGACCACGGCCGGCTCAACCACGAGCAGCTCTACCGCGAGACGATGCGCGTGCCGCTGCTGGTGATCCATCCGGACCAGCGGACGGCGGTGCGGCACGGCGGCGTGGTGCAACTCGTCGACCTCGCCCCGACGCTCTACGAGCTGGCGCGGGTCCAACCAAAGGGGAAGCCGACGGGGACGAGCCTCGCCGGCCTCCTCGGCAGCCCGGCGGCGCCGCGCCCGGGGAGCGCCTGGATGGAGGGCTTCGGCGCGCGGGCCGTCTATCGCGGCGAGCAGCGCCGGCTCGACAGCCTGCTCCTCTTCGACCAGCCCGAAGGGACGTGGGTCTCCCGCAGCGTGGCCGTGGACACCCCCGGCGGCCGGGAGCTGTCGTTCCAGGCCCGCTCCTACCAGGAGCCGCGCCGGCTGACGGTGCGGCAGGGGGACGCGGTGCTCGCCGAGGTGGCGCTCACCCCCGAGTGGACGCCGGTCCGCCTCCCCTTGCCGAATCCCGGCCGCCTGCGCCTGGAGGCCGACGGCTGCGCGGTGGCTGCCCCGGAGCGCGAGCACGACAAGTGGGACGTCCGCTGCCAGGCCTTCCAGGTGCGCGGGCTCCGCCTCTCCCACGTCGAGGTCTACGACGTCTCCCAGGACCCGGGGCAGCGCCGGGACCTCTCCCGCGAGCGGACCCGGGAGACGCGGATGCTCCTGCGCGACCTGCTGGCGTTCAATCCCAAACCGGTCGCCGAGGCCACGACGCAGGAGCTCGACCCCGAGCTGGAGAAGAACCTGCGGGCGCTCGGGTATCTGCAGTAGGCGTCAGCGTTCCGGCAGCACGTCCGGCCACCAGCCGTCCGGCCGGTTGAGCGGCAGGGGGCAGGTGGACTGGATGTTCAGCTCGTGCAGCATGGGGTGGTCGGAGCGCAGGGGGAGGCCGTAGCTGTCCCGGCCGCCATCGTGCCCGACGCAGCGATAGTGGGTGCTGCCCAGCGGGATGAGCGCCAGCAGGGTCATCGTCGCCGCGATGTAGACCCTCTCGATCCGCAGCACCCGCGGCGCGCGGGGCGTCCGGACCAGGATGCCTGCCCAGAGGATCAAGGGGAGGATGGCGGCGTGCAGCAGGATCAGCGCCTGCCACATCATGATGGTGGTCGGAGAGAGCGAGAAGACCGCCACCGCTCCCACGAAGCTCCAGGCCGCGTACCCTTGCAGCCAGGCACGGTCCGAGCCCCCCTCCGGGAAGCGACGCCGGATGCGGCGGCGGAAACGCTTCCAGAGCCAGCGGTTGGCCAGCAGGGGGAGGATCAGGGTGAGCGACAGGAGCACCTCGGCCACGCTCCCCACCGCCTTGCCGAGGCTCGCGCCCGTCTCCGGGTCCATGAAGTCCCCGAAGTCGAAGTTCACGACCTTCTCCGAGACGGCGAGGGATGAGTAGCGCAGCCAGTAGAGGAGGCCGCGGAGCAGAGGGAAGAGATAGATCAGGCCGCGGCCCAGGAAGCCCTTGTCCGCCTCGGTGATGATGGCGGGGTCCTCCCGCAGGTCCAGCACCCAGGGGACCAGGGGCAGCGCGGCCAGCACCGCGCCTAGGATCATCCCCGGCCAGTGCACCCGGAACCAGCCGCGCAGCCAGAGGAGGCCGGTGGCCGCCGCCAGCAATAGAAAGGACGCGTGGATCTGGAGCGCCAGCAGCAGGGCGAGGCCGTGCAGGAACGACGGCCAGAAGCGCGCCCGGTCCCGCTGGGTCAGGCAGCTCCACAGGTGGATGGCGCTCAGGAGAAAGAGATAGTTCGGGTTCCAGAGGAACGCCGAGAAGTAGAGCCGCCAGGGGTTCAGCCAGTAGAGGACCGAGAGGAAGACCCGCTCGCGTGGCGACAGGATGGGGCGGAGCGTCCGGTCCAGCAGCCAGTAGGCCAGGATGTGGAAGAGGAGGACCACCACCGTGGGCGCACGGTGGTCCCTCCAGACCATCAGGGGGAGGCCGACGAGGAGGCTGGTGATCCCCCCCGGCGCCTTGCCGCCGGTGGACATCGGGTTGCCGTAGGAGATCCACTGGCCCTCGTCGGCCAGGATCCAGCCGCGGGCCAGCAGGTTGAGCTGGTCGCCCCCCACCTGGCTGCGCGCCACCATCCAGATGGAGATCAGCAGGCCGAGGACGAAGAAGGCCCGGACGCGGAGGGCAGCCTGGTGGTCGGTCAAAGCTCGAGGGCTCCGAAGCGGGCGGGCTTGTGGAAGTCGGCCGGGTCGGTGAGCGTCGGCGACCAGCAGGAAAACTCCGGGACGCCGTCGCGGGGGCGCTCGATGCGGTAGAAGTTGGCCCTCCAGATAGGGGGGAGAGGGGTGGAAACAGGTGCGATGGCGGCCCAGGGGATGGCCAGGGCGGCCCACCAGTCTTGGTAGGAGGCGTTGGCCCCCCGGTCTTGGGCGGGTCCGTCCGTGCTCGGCTCCTTCGTGTGCGCTCCGCCCTCCCACCCTCCCACGCTGCCAGTCGCCTGCGCTGGACGGACCCGCCCAAGCCCCCCCCTCCCGACGGCCCAGAGGATGTTGGGACAGTCCCAGGTGGGGTCGGTGAGCATGTCGGCGCGGTGGGAGGTCGGGTTGTGGATGGTGGCGTCGAAAAGGACGCCTTGGGGGCTGAGCTCGAATTCGTAGTAGCGGATCGGGTCCGCGGCGCCG
>DASPJI010000022.1:0-9757 GCA_035628695.1 Thermoanaerobaculia bacterium
CGGCGTCTACCGCAGCACCGACGCCGGCGAGACCTGGCAGAGGGTGGGGCTCGAAGCGTCGGAGCGCGTCGCCCGCATCGCCGTCCACCCGAAGGACGGCAACGTCGTCTGGGTCTGCGCCACCGGCGCCCTCTGGAGCTCCCACCCGGAGCGGGGGGTCTACAAAACCGCCGACGGCGGCAAGAGCTGGAAGCGGGTGCTGGGCGTGGACGCCGACACCGGCTGCTCCGACCTGGCGGTCGATCCGCAGGACCCGCGCATCCTCTACGCCGGCATGTGGCAGTTCCGGCGTACCCCCTGGTCGTTCGATTCCGGCGGCGCCGGCAGCGGCCTCTACAAGTCGACCGACGGCGGCGAGACCTGGCGCGAGCTCGAGAAGGGGCTGCCGGCGGGGGAGAAGGGGCGGATCGCCGTCGCCGTGGCGCCGTCGCGGCCGAGCGTGGTCTATACCCTGGTGGAGGCGGAGAAGACCGCCCTCTACCGCTCGGACGACGTGGGGGAGAGCTGGGCCGAGGTCAACTCCTCCTTCACCGTCAGCGGGCGGCCGTTCTACTTCGCCCTGGTGGTCGTCGACCCGACGGATTTCGACCGCGTCTACAAGCCGGGCTTCACCCTGGGCGTCAGCAGCGACGGCGGCCGCTCCTTCGGCTCGCCGTTCTCCAGCTTCGAGAACAGCGTCCACTCCGACCACCACGCCTTGTGGATCGATCCCCGGAACCCCCAGCACCTGCTGCTGGGCACCGACGGCGGCCTCTATATCTCCTACGACCGCGGGCGCCGCTGGCGGATGGTGCGGGGGCTGCCGATCTCGCAGTTCTACCGGGTGAGCTACGACATGGCCGAGCCGTACAACGTCTACGGCGGCCTGCAGGACAACGGGTCGTGGCGCGGGCCGTCGCGGAGCGTCGCCGGCATCCAGAACCGGGACTGGGAGAACATCGGCATGGGCGACGGCTTCTATGCCTTCGCCGACCCGGCGGACCCCGAGTACGCGTATGTCGAGTACCAGGGGGGCATGATCTCGCGGCTGCGGCTGTCGACCGGCGAGCGCAAGGAGATCCGTGCCCTGCCCAGGGAGGGCGAGGAGGGCCTGCGGTTCAACTGGAACACGCCGATCCACCTGAGCCCCAACGAGAACGGGACGATCTACCTGGGCTCGCAGTACCTGCTGCGCTCGCGTGACCGCGGGGACTCCTGGGAGCGGATCTCCCCGGACCTCACGACCAACGACCCCAGGAAGCAGCAGCAGGCGACCTCCGGCGGCCTGACGATCGACAACTCCACGGCGGAGAACCACACGACGATCTATGCCATCGCCGAGTCGCCGAAGAACGGCAAGGTGATCTGGGCCGGGACCGACGACGGCAACCTGCAGGTGACCCGCGACGGCGGCGCCACCTGGGCCAACGTGGCGGCGAACGTGCCGGGGGTGCCGCGCGGCACCTGGGTGTCGGGGGTGGAGGCGAGCCCGCACGACGAGGCCACCGCCTTCGCCACCTTCGACGTCCACGCCACCGGCGACATGAAGACCTACGTCTACCGGACCACCGACTTCGGCCGCACCTGGACGGCGCTGATGCCGGCTGCCATCCCGGAGGCCGCTGGCACGGGCGAGACGCTCGACGGCTACGCGCACGTGATCCGCCAGGACGTCGTCAACCCGGACCTGCTCTTCCTCGGCACCGAGACCGGGCTCTTCGTCTCCATCGACGGCGGCGCCCGCTGGGCCCGGTTCACCGGCAACCTGCCGCGGGTGGCGGTGCGGGACCTGGCGATCCATCCGCGGGACTCGGACCTGATCATCGCCACCCACGGCCGCGGCATCTACATCCTGGACGACATCACGCCGCTGCGGGCGCTCACCCGCGAGGTGCTGGACGCCGAGGTGGCGCTGCTGCCGTCGCGGCCGTCGGCCCTGGCGATCCCGGCCTCCATCCAGGACTTCGCGGGGGACGACGAGTTCGTCGGCGCCAACCCGCCGGAAGCCGCGGCCATCACCTATTACCTGAAGAAGCGGCACCTGTTCGGCGACCTCAAGCTCGAGGTCTACGACGCCCAGGGGGCGAAGATCGCGACGCTGCCCGGCGGCAAGCGGCGGGGGATCAACCGCGTCGCCTGGCCGATGCGGCTGCCGGCGCCCAAGCTGCCGCCGGCCAACAGCCTGGTGGCCAACCAGTTCACCTTCGTCGGGCCGCGGGTGCCGGCCGGCCCCTACATGGTGAAGCTGGTCAAGGGGGACCAGACGCTCACCGGCGAGGTGCGGCTGGTCCCGGATCCCCGCTCGACCCACCCCGAGGCCGACCGGACGCTCCAGCAGCGGACGGCGATGGAGCTCTACCGGCGGCTCGAGGATCTCACCTATGTGGTAGACGCGGCCGTGGCGGCCCGGGACGGCGCCCGGCAACGGGCGGCGGCGCTGCCCGCGGGGGACCGGCTGCGCCGGCGGCTGGAGGCACTGGCCGGCGAGCTAGAGACCTTCCGCAACGGGCTGGTGGCCTCGGGAGAGGGGGGGATGCTCTCCGGCGAGGAGCAGCTCCGGGAGAAGCTCGGCGACCTCTACGGCGCGGTCAACGGTTACGAGGGGAGGCCGACGCAGTCGCAGATCGACTACGCGCGGGTGCTGGATGGGGAGTTGGAGCGGGCGGCCGCGCGGTTCGAGGCGATCCGCGCCAGCGCCCTGTCGGCGGACGGCGAGATCGGCCGGGAGCTGGCGCGCCGCAAGCTCGAGCCCATCCGGGTGCCGAGCCGCGAGGAGTGGCAGAAGGAGCGGGAGAAGGGCTGAGCCTGAAGACGAAAAGGGAGGAGCCTTTGGGCTCCTCCCTTCCGTCGCGAAGATTCTCGGTTCGAGTCGCGGTGGCCGATATCACGCCGGATATCAGGCCAGACCCTGGCGCCGCTCTTCCATCAGCTTGCGGGCGATCTTCTTCTTGGCCTGGATCGTCTTGCGCTTCCGCTTGACCGAAGGCTTCTCGAAATGCTGCCGCTTACGCAGCTCCGTCAGGATGCCGGACTTCTCGACCTTCCGCTTGAAGCGGCGCAGGGCGTTCTCGAAGCTCTCCTCTTCGCGCACGTGCACAACGGGCATCAGCAACTCACCTCTCTTCTCATCTGCGGATTACGACCCCTACCCCTTATGCCTCCCAGGGGTGAATGGAGTCGCACAGTTCCTTGTAATTTTGCTTATTCCGTGTCGGAAGTCAAGCCGGGCGAGGCGGGGGGCCGGCGCGCCGGCGGTGCCGGACGAGCCGGCGACCGGCCAGCCGGGGCGGCGGCGGGAGCGGGGGGGACGGCGTCGAAGTCGCGCTCGTAGACCCGGGCGGGGCCGGAGCCGGAGCGCTCGAACCAGACGGCCGCCGCGGCGCCTTCGGGGCCTTTGGGGTAGAACCAGGCGGAGACCTTGCGCTCCGTGTACTCGCGGACGTTGTGCAGGTTGGGCTGCCCGAGGAGGGTGCGCACCTCGTCCTGAGTCATCCCCTCCTTGACCTGGGAGAAGCGCTCCCGGCTCATGTAGCGCATCCCCCGGGCCTTCTCCAGCTCCTGGCGCAGGCGGGGGTTGCCGGGGTCGACGGAGAGCGCCGCCTGGTAGATCTCGATGGCGCGCCGGTAGTCGCCGCCGCGCTGGATGAAGTCCTGGGCGACCAGGATCTCCTCGTCGCTCTTCATGCGCAGGGCCTCCTGCTGGCGCGGCGTCATCGGACGCCCCTCGACCGGCGGGTCGGCGTTGATGAAGTCGACGAGGCGGCGGCGGAGCTCGGTGGAGAGCGCGTCGACCTCCTGGCGCCGCCGAGCGACGTCGTCCTGCGGGGCCTGGGGACCCGCCTGGGCGTTGGGCTGGGTGGCCGGCTGGGGCGCGGCGCTGCGGGCGGCCGCCTCGGCCTGCGCGAGCTGGGCGCGCTTCTCTTCCAGGCTGCGGCGGCTGTCCTGGAGCCAGCGCCACTCGGCGTCGGCGGCGAGGGCGGTGGGGGCGGGCTTCGCCTCTTCGTCCGGCCCGCAGCCGGTGGCTCCGAAGGGGGAGAGGGTGAGGGCCAGCAGGGCCGCGAGCCCCGTCTTTCCTAGCCGTCTCCCGAGCCGCTGCGGACTGAAACCTGGGCGCATCCGTACCTCCGATCGCTGGCCGCGGCGACGGTAGCACGGGGGCCGGCGGTCCGCCAAGCGCCCCACGTGCGCCCAAAGCCTTTGTCCGCAAAGGATTCCGCTGAAATAGAGCCTTGACATGGCGCGTGGCCGCGGGAATAATCGAAGTTCCTTCATATGCGAGCACCCGCCTTGAGGATTGGCTCGAGGAACTGACTCGAGGAACCGAAGAGGACCAGGACAGACGGCGAGGCAGGCCGGCGGAGAGCAGAGGATGTCCCTTTCCGAGAGAGTGGAACAGCTGAACCGGGAGATCGGAGACACCGTCCAGCGGGCGGTCTCCGACCTGCGGCGGGAGATCTCCGCGCGGCTGCGCGAGAGCCATGACGAGATCCTGCGGCGGCTCGAGGACGTGAGCCCGCCGCTGCCGGGGGCCTACCTGGCGCACGATCACTTCGCGCCGTCTCTGGCCGAGGCCGAGGCGACCGCCGAAGCCCGTGGCGAGGCCCGCGGGGAAGCGCGCGCCGGCACGGCGGCCCGCCGCGGCGCCTTCGGCGAGCTGCGCGACAGCCTGGCCGCCATCGACCGCGCCCGCTCCCAGGCGGAGATCCTCGCGGCGCTGCTGGAGCAGACGGGCCGCTTCGCTTCCCGCGCGGCGCTGCTGCTGTTGCGCGGCAGCGAGGTCCGCGGCTGGGGCGGCCACGGCTTCGGCGACGCCGACGCCGCGTTGCGCGGCCTGGCCCTGGACGGCACGCCGGGCGGTCCCTGGGAGCGCTTGGCCGGCGGCGCCGGCACCCAGCGCCTCTCGGCCGCCGACTGCGCCGCGCTGTGCAGCCGCATCGACAGCCCGCTGCCCACCGGCGGCGTGCTGATCCCCATGCTGCTGCGCGACCGCGTCGCCGCCATCCTCTATGCCGACAGCCTGGAGGGGGCCGGCCTGCAGCCCGACGCGCTCCAGGTCCTGACCTATACGGCGGCGCTCGCCATCGAGACCCTGCCGTTCCGCGAGCGCGCCTCCACCGCGACGCTCGAGCCCGCGCCTCCGGCGGCGGACGAGGACGAGGGGACGGCCGCGGCGGCGCCCCCGCCGGTCAGCGAGCCCGCGGCGGCCATGCCCGCCTGGGCTCCGGAGCCCGAGCCCGCTCCGGAGCCGGAGCCCGCGTCTTCCTTCGTCGGCGAGCCGGAAGCGCCGGCGCACTACGCCGAGTACGCGGAGATCGAGGCCGAGCCCGAGATCGAAGCCGTGACCGGCACCGAGCCCGAGGCGTACCAGGAGGCCGCGGCCCCCTGGGCACCCGCCGAGCCGTCGTACGAGGCCCCGGCCGAGGACGCCCTCGTCTATGCCCCGGCCCCCGCCTACGAGCCCGAGCCCGAAGGCGACGTGACGGCGGCTGAGGAGCCCGCCGCGGCCTGGGGCGGCGGCTACGCGGCCACTGCGGTCGCGGAGCCCGAGCCCGAGGTGATGGTGGAGGCGGAGCCCGAACAGTCCTACACGGCCGAGCTGCCGCGCACCGACTTCGCGGCCCAGCCGGCGTTCGCGGCCGCGGCTCCGGTGGCTGAGCCGGTGGCGGCCCCCGGGCCGGCGGCCTCGGAGACCGTCCTGCTGCCGCGGGCCGGCCTGCGCGATTCGGGCGTCCTCGAGCCCGCCCGCGAGCCGGCGCCGGTGACGCCGATCCGTCCCGTCCCCCCGCCGCCGCCGCGCGAGACCGACGAGGCCGCCGCCGGCGGCACCTCCGAGGTGCGGCCTCCCACCGACGTCCAGGGCCCGGGCTGGGCCTTTGCCACCACCCGCGTGCCGGTCTCTCCGAGCGACGAGACTCTGCACGAGGAGGCGCGCCGCCTGGCCCGTCTTCTGGTGAGCGAGATCAAGCTCTACAATGAAGAGCAGGTCGAAGAAGGGCGTCGCAACCGGGACCTGTACGAGCGGCTCAAGGAGGACATCGACCGCTCGCGCCAGATGTACGAGGAGCGTGTCGACTCGCGCATCCTGCGGTCCACGGACTACTTCTACCAGGAGCTGGTCCGGATCCTGGCCGCCGGGGATTCCCGGACGTTGGGCATTTGAGATGCCGCTGGGGATCTAATGCCGCCGGGAATGGGAACCTGAAGACGCCACTGTTGTAACCCTCCGGGCGGCGCAGTTGCCGCCCGGACAACGAGGTCGAAGCGACGTGAGAAGCTCAAGAATCCGCCGGTCCCGCCGTATCCCCTTCTCCACCGTCAGCCTCGTGCTGCTCCTGCCGTTGCTGCTCGGCTCGTCGCCGCGCACGCCGCTCAAGCCGAGCGTCTTCCCGCCGGTGCCGGTGCCGAGCTTCTCGGACCGCGTCACCCTCCAGTACGAGCAGGCCGCCTCCGCGCTGCGGCGCAACGACTGCGCCGGCGCGGCCAAGGCCCTGACGCCGGTGATGGCCTCCAAGGGGTCCGAGGCCGGCTTCGCCCGGCTCCTCTCGGGCCTCTATGCCCACTCCTGCGAGCAGGTGCCGCTGGCCGAGGAGCGGCTTTTCGGCGCCGCCGATCCGGACGGCGTGCTGGAGGACTGGCGGCTCTACCTGTTGAGCGACGCGGCCATGGCGCGCGGCCACGTGCTGCTGGCGCAGGCCTCCCTCGCCAAGCTGCTCGGCGACTACCCGGCCTCCCCCCTGCGCCCGCGGGCGCTGCTCAAGGCCGCCACCCTGGCCTGGGAGCGCGGCGATTCGCAGCGGGCCCAGGAGCTGATCGAACAGAAGCGGCGCGAGGACCTCCAGGGGGAGGACGCGGTCGCGCTCGAGAAGCTCGCCTGGGAGATCGCCAACCGCCTGGGTGACCCCCGGCTGCAGCGCGACGCCGCCCGCCAGCTCCTGATCCAGGCGCCGACGGTCGCCTCGTCCGTGCAGGCGGCCGAGGTCTTCCGGCGTCCCGACGGCCAGCTCGAGTGGTCCTCCTTCCTGACCGCGCAGCAGATCGAGCGGCGGGCCGAGACCCTGCTGGGCATGAAGCTGGCGTCCAACGCCCTCGGAGTGCTGGACGCCGTCCGCCCGGCCGAACGCGACGCCGCGTGGTACCTGCTCAAGGCGCGGGCGCTCACCGCGATGAACCGCGGGCAGGAGGCGCTGGCGCTGCTCTCCTCGGTCACCGGCGCCGACCCGGCGCAGACGGCGGCCCTCTACTGGCAACGGGCCCAGGCGGCGGAGAACGTGGGCACGGCCCAGCGCGGCCGGGAGAACCTGCCGGCCGCCGAGCGCCAGCGCTACCGCTGGATGGCGCAGCAGAACCTCGAGAAGGTGGTGGAGGCCGGCGGCGACAAGGACCTGTCGGTCAAGGCCCTGCGCTCCCTCTACGCCGACGCCCAGCAGGACGGCAGCTTCGAGCGCGGCCTCGAGCTCCTGCGCCGGCTGCGCGCGGTCGATCCCGCCGACACCACCGGCGCGGCCAACCTCTGGAACCTTGGCTGGCGCGAGTACAACCAGCGCAACTACACCGGCGCGGTCGGCTACTGGACCGAGCTGTTCGCCCTTTACCCGCGCGAGCACAACGGCCGCCGCGGCCGCTACTGGACCGGCCGCGCCTTCGAGGCGCTGGGCGAGACCGAGCGGGCGAACCAGATCTATGCCGAGGTGGCGGGCGCCGACACCACCGACTTTTACCGCAAGAACGCCCTCGCGCGGCTGCGCCGCCAGCCGGTTACGGCGGGGGGGGCGGCCAGGGAGCGCGACGTCGAGCCCTGGCTCGCCGACCCGGTGCTGTCGCGGGCGCGGCTGCTGACCGACGTCGGGCTCGACGAGCTGGCGATGTCGGAGGCCGCGCTGGTCGCCGGCAAGGCGGAGCCGCGGGCGATGCGGGCCCTGGAGGCCCTGGTGCTGGGCCGCAAGGGGGACCGCCGCAAGAGCGTCCAGGTGATCCGCGACGCCTACCCGGCCCTGGGCGGCGCCTTCCAGGCGGGCCTGCCGGTGCAGGCCCGGCAGCTCTACTATCCGCTCGACTACCAGGAGCAGGTCCGCGCCTGGGCGGGGACCAACCACCTCCCCGCCTACCTGGTGTTCGGCATCATCCGCCAGGAGAGCGCCTTCGACACCAACGCCCAGAGCTGGGCGGGGGCGCGCGGCCTGATGCAGCTCATGCCGGCGACGGCGCGTGAGCTGGCCGGCAAGTTCGGTCTGCCCTACTCGCACGAGAAGCTGTCCGAACCGGCCTACAACCTGCGTCTGGGGACCAGCTACTTCCGGCAGGTGCTCTCGATGTTCGACGGCAACGTCGAGCTCGCCCTCGCCGGGTACAACGGCGGCCCGTACCGCATGAAGCGGTTGTGGGCCGAGTCCAACGGCGAGCTCGACCGCTTCCTCGAGAGCCTGACGATCGAAGAGTCCAAGACCTACGTCAAGCGGATCCTGGTGCTCTCCGACAGCTACCGGCAGCTCTACCCGCACGTCGGCTGAGGCGGCGGCCCCTTTGCCCATCGCCACCGTCTGCCGGAGGCTCGCGACCACCGTCCTGCCGCTCCTCCTCCTCGCCTGTGGAGGAGGAGCCCCCTCGCCAGGGACCCCAGCCGCCGGCGACTCCACGGGTGCCGGCGGCCCCATCGTCCTCATCACCTTCAGCTCCCTGCGCGCCGACGTGGTGGGCGGCCTCGGCGGTCTGCCCGGGCTGACGCCCAACCTCGACGCCCTGATCCGCCAGGCCGATTGGTCCGGCCGCGCCATCGCTACGACCAGCCGGAGCGAGCCGGCCCTCGCCTCCCTCTGGACCGGCCTGCGCCCCTGGCAGCACCAGGTGTTGCACGGCGGCGCCACCCTCTCGCCCGACCTGCTCACCCTGGCGGAGGCCCTCGCCGCGGCCGGCTACTCGACCGCGGGGTTCCCCGGCGGCCCCTGGTACTCGCAGGCCGAGGGCTTCGCCCAGGGGTTCGAGACCTTCGACCCGGCGGACCGCGGGCGGGGAGCGGGAGCGCGCCTCCGGGGGTTCGGAGCCGGAGAGGCGCGCGGCCGGCAGTTCGTCTGGGTCCACATCCCGGAGCCGCAGGCGCCGTACGTGCTCCGGCGCCGGCTGCTGCCGCGCGTGGAGCGCCTGGGGGGGCTGCCACGGGAGCTGCCGATGCGCATCCGGCCGCTCCAGCTCGAGCCCTACTTCGACCCCGGCGTCCCACTGCCCGAGGGCAAGCGCCGGCGCTTCTGGGCCATGTACCTCCTCAACGTCGCCTGGGCCGACGAGAAGCTGGGCCGCCTGATCGAGGCGCTGCGGGGGAGCGGCCAGTGGGACCGGACGCTGCTCGCGGTGGCCGCGGTCCACGGCGAGGAGTTCGGCGAGCGGGGGCAGATCGGCCACGGCGGCAACCTGGGGCGCCGTCTCCTGGAGGTGCCGCTGGTCGTCAAGCTGCCCAAGGAGGACGGCGGGCGTCGCATCGCGGTGCCCAAGGGGGAGCGGGTGGCGGCGGCCCGCCTGTGGGCGACGCTGGTCGAGGCCGCCGGCGGCCCGGCTGGTCATCCGACGGTGCCGGCCGCCGCGCCGAGCCTGTTCCGGCCCGCCCCCTGGCCCGCCCTGTCGGAGCTCTACCTGACCAACGGCGCCAACGTCTTCTCTCTGGTGGAGGGGGACTGGCAGCTCCTCTGGGAGTCGCGCTTCGCGCCGGCCGAGCCCGGCTACTATCGTGCCCGGTACGCGGCGCTGACCGGGAGGCAGCCGGACGAGCTCTTCGGGCGCCTCCGGTCCG
>DASPJI010000023.1:0-10965 GCA_035628695.1 Thermoanaerobaculia bacterium
CTCAGCGACGTCGGCTCGCCGATGATCGCGCTCCGCGGCAACCCGCTGGATACCCCGCCGGACCAGCTCTCGAGCAGGTGCCGGGCGCCGAGCGTCCCCACCTCCTCATCATAAGTGAAGACCAGCGCCAGGGGAGCGCCGAGTCTGTCCGCCTCCGCCACCACCCCGGCCGCGAGGTTGGTGGCGACCGCGAGGAACCCCTTCATGTCGGCGGAGCCCCGCGCCACCCACCGGTCGCCACGGTCGGTCAGCCGGAAGGGGTCGCTCTCCCAGCCCGCCTCGTCGGCGGGGACGACGTCCATGTGGCCGGAGAGCACGAGCCCCGCGCCGTCCTCCCTGGCGGGGCCGACGCGGGCGATGACGTTGGCCTTGTCGCCGGCAGGGGATAGCTGGCGCTCGACACGCACGCCGGCGCCGTCCAGGTAATCGCAGAGGAAGTCGGCGATCGGCAGGTTGCTGTTGCGGCTGACGGAGTCGAAGGCGACCAGCCGGGCGAGCAGGCCGTCGTCGGAGAGGAGCGCCATGGCGCGGATTATAGTCGGGCGCCCTCTCCGGGGTGGGCTACGACGGCGCCGCCGCAGCCGGGAGCAGGCCGGGCGGGTTCTTCTCGGCAATGATGCGGCGGATGTAGGCCCCCATCTCGTCGAGGAAGCCCTCGGTCCCTAGCTCGGCGTCCTGCTTCTGGAAGGAGAGGAGCGCCTGCACCGTCTCGTGGTACATGTCGCCGGACCGGAACAGGGGGAGCATGCCGTCGGCGTAGCGGCGCATCTCGTTCCCCCGCTGCTCGGCGGCATAGCGCATGGCGAGGTCCATGGACGCCAGGGCGGCCTCGTAGCTCAGGCCTTCGCGCGCCAGCCCCTCGCGCGCTTCGCGCAGCGGCCGCTCGGCGTCCTCGAGGCGGCGTGCGAGCTTGCCCTCCAGCCAGCGCAGCCGACCGAGGTCGCGGCGGTCGCCCGCGCGCTGGTAGAGGCGGCGCGCGCCATCGAGGCAGGCGGCGGCTTGGTCCTCGCGCCCGCTCTCGTGCAGGAACCAGATCAGGTTGTGGACGGGGCAGACCATCAGGCGCGGCTCGTGCGCCCCATCGATCAGATCGATCCCCCGCCGCAGGAGGCGGGTGGCGCTCTCGAGCTCGCCGGCGTTGCCGAGCACGGCGCCCTTCTTGATCAGGGTGCGGCCAAAGCGGTGCAGGTCTCCGGTCTGGCGATAAAAGGAGGCCGCCCGGTTGAGCAGCCGGGCCGCGTCTTCGAAGCGGCCGGTATAGCTGGCGAGCGAGGCCTGTAGCGTCAGCAACTCGGCGGCTGGCGGGGTCGGCGGGCCGCCGGCCATCGGCTCGAGGAGCCGCTCCGCCATCCGGTAGGAGCTCTCCGCCGCCCGCAGGTCGGCCTGCGTCTGTCCGGCCTGGGCCACATAGGCCCAGGTGGAGGCCTGCAGATCCTGCACGACCGGCGATCCGTACAGGCCGAAGTCGAGCTGCTCCGCCACGGCCTGGGCCAGTTCCGCCGCCGTCTGGGACCGGTCGGTATCGTCCTTCCGCAGCGACTGGCTCTTCTTGAGCAGCAGCTCGCAGAGCGCCAGGCTGGCATAGCGGCGGGTGCTCTGCACCTGGAGCAGCGCCTCCACCGCCTCGTGCCCCAGCAGCTCGGCATAGAGCTGCCGCGCCGTCGCCTTCTCCCCCTCGCGCTTGCGCACCTCGTCGGTCAAGCGCCGCTCGATCCGGTCGAAGACCTCGTCGTAGGTGCGGGCCGGCGTCCGGGAGACGCCGCTCCGCGCCTCCTCCGCCAGCCGGATGCAGACCGGGCAGCCGGCCAGCAGATGGCGCACGGCCGTCCGCGCCTCCTCGCGCGAAGCCTTGCCGCCGACCAACTCCTGGAAGCTCACGCGCCGCGGGTGGTCCGGCCATTCAGACATGTCTTGAGGCTCCCCCCTCTGTCACTCCGCTAAATTATCTGAAGTTCTGAAGAATTCAAAGAGTCAATCCCGGGGTCCGGAAGCGGCGGGCTGCCGGGCCTTCCGGTCCTTGCGCTCGGTGGCCTTCTGCAGGCACCGGCTCTCGTCCCGTGGACGGCCCAGAGCCTTCCAGAGGGCGGCGGCGTCACTCCACCGCTCGGTGCGTTCCTCCTTCCAGGCGGCGGCCATGAGCTGGGCTGCGGGCGAAGCGCCGGGCTGCTCGAGAGTGCTCAGGGCGCGCTCGACGTCGCCGGCGGCCACCCAGGCCCGGGCGCGGCGGAGCGGGTCCTCGATCCGCTCGATCCGCCGGGTCCTGGCGGTGATGGCCCGGTCCCCCTCGCCCACCTGACGCCAGAGCCGGGTGGCGCGGCTCCACGCCTCCTGGCTCTCGGCGCGCAGCGCCTGGCAGCGGATCTCGAGATCCCCCAGCAGGCCGTGCTCCTGCCAGGCGAAGCGCTCGCCGGCGGCGGCAACGAACCAGGGCACCTCGGGCAGATGCGGCTGGAGGGCCTGCAGCCGGGTGCGGGCGAGCTCGCCGGCTTCGTCCCAGCCACCGCTCTCGGCCAGCTCGCGGACCCGGGCCAGCGTGCGCTGCCGGTCCAGGGGGCCGACCCCTTCGAGCCGGGCGACGTCCAGCCATCGCCCGGCGCGGGCATAGAGGTCCACCGCCCGCTCGCTCTCCCCCAGGTGCTCGCGGGCGCGGCCGGCGCGGTCCAGGCGTCCGGACTCCTCGTGGAACTGGGCGCGGCAGCGGAGGGCGGCGGTGGCGCGACCGGCGCGGCGATAGGCGGCGGCGGCGCGCCTCCACTCACCGGCCTTCTCGTGGAGGTGGGCCAGGGCGAGGGCCGCGCTCACCGGATCGCCCGCGGCGGCGAAGCAGCGGGCCGCTGCCGCGTGGTCCCCGAGCTCCAGCCAGGCAGCGGCGGCGCGGGCCCAATCGCCCGCCGCCTCGGCAGCGCGGGCGCCGGCGGCGAGGGCGCGCCGCTCCTCGCCGGCCTGGGCCCAGCAGCGCGACGCCTCCTGGAAGAAGCCGAGCTCCTCCCAGCCGGCCGCGGCCTCCTTCCAGGCCTTGTCGCGCTCCAGGAGGCGCAGCTCGCAGAGGCGCGCCTCGCGCTCCAGGCCGGCGTTGCGGTAGAGGACGAGAGCCTCGGCATAGCGGCCGAGCCGCTCGAGGATGGGGGCCTGCCGCTCGGCGAGGCCCAGCTTGGTCCAATGCGCGAGGGCTGTTGCCCAGTCCTCCGCCGCCTCGGCGACGCGGGCCAGGGCCTCCGCCTCCTTCTCCGCCGCGCCGGCGCGGCGGTAGCACTCGGCCGCCTGGCGCAGGTGCCCGCGCTCCAGGAAGTAGTCCCCCTCCTCTTCCCACACCTCGGGCGAGGCGGTGGCCCGGAACAGGCGCGGCAGGCTCTCCACCGCGCCGCGCTCGAGGCTGGCGCGGAAGCGCTCCTGACTCCAGAACGGGTGCGGAGTGCCCCCCTCGTAGATGGCGAGGTGCCGGCGGGCGCGGGTCACCGCCACGTAGAGGTGGCGCAGCAGGCGGGCGAAGCGGGGCTCCCGCTCCAGCCGCGACTCGCCGCGCGGCAGGCGCACGAAACGCTCCACCAGGTCGCGGTCCGGCGCCAGCAGCTTCCAGAGGACGACGGAGTCGAACTCCAGCCCCTTGGCCTCGCGCACGTGGAAGACGCGGGTGGTGCCGAGCCGGCGCCGGAGCCGCCGCGACTCCTCCTCGTCGAGCGTCAGCACCGCGCAGCGGGGACCAAAGCCTTCCAGGGCGTCGAGGACCTCCTGCTCGCCGGCGGCCACCTCGAACGGCACCGGCCCGGCGATGGCGGCCTCCTCGGGCTCGTCCTCCTCGCTACGGCCGAAGGTCTCCCGGCGCAGCAGGAGCAGAGTGTTCGCCAGCTCCACCACCGGCCGGACGCTGCGCAGGTTGCGGCGCAGCCGCAGCACCGGCGGCGCGGTCTTGGCGCGCGCCTGCTTGCCGGCTAGGCGCCGCACCTCGGCCCAACGGAAGCCGCTCGGGTTGACGATCTGCTGCGCGTCGCCGGCGAGGAGCACACCGGCCAGGTCGGGCCGCGACGACAGGGAGAGCACGAAGGCGACCTCGAGCTCGGTCAGATCCTGCACCTCGTCGCAGACCACCACCGGATAGGTCTTCGCCCGGCGGCGCTGCTCGGTGAGCGCCCGGCGGCAGAGGTCGATGCGATCCGAGCGCCCCTCCTCGGCCAGCCAGGCCTGGTAGCGCTGGGCGATGCGGTAGATCTCGGGCCGCTCGTCGACGAACAACGGCGCGCGCTTGCGGCCCAGATCGAAGTAGGTCTCCTCGTCGAGCATCGGCTGGGTGGCGGAGAGACAGGCCCCCTTGAGAATGCTGCGCAGCTCCTCCCAGACCAGCGCCGGATCCAGCGAGCGGCCAGCCTTGCGGAACCACTCGCGGAACAGCGGCTCACCCATCGGACGTGCCTGGTGCTCCTTGAAGTCGCGGGGGATGAGCGACAGGTAGAGGTCGCCGAAGGTAAAGAAGTCCGGCGGGTTCTGCTTCGGGTTGGCGCCGCGGGCGAGGACCACGTCGCGGTAGAGGCGCTTGGCGTGCTCCACCAGCGGCGCGCTGTACGAGAGGTAGAGGCAGCGCGGCGCCTCCGGGTCGAGGGACGCCTGCACCAGCCGGTGCACGGCGATGCTGGTCTTGCCGCTGCCGGCGCTGCCGGCGAGGAGGACCGGGCCGGGGGCGGCCAGCACCTCGTACTGCTCCCGGGTCAGCTTGAGCTCGATCTCCTCGCCCCCCTCGTCGAGCAGGCGCTGGAACTCGTCCTCGCCGGCGAGGAGCGCCGAGTCGAGCCGGTACCAGCGGATGCCCCCCTCGATCCCCTCCTCGGCATGCGGGGCGAAGCTGTCCGGTGGCAGGAGGAACTGGAGAAGCGGCTCGGCGGCGTCCGGCTCTCCGCCGGGCTCTGTGGGCAGCTCGTCGAAGCTCGCCTCCGGATGGGGCGGCGGCTCGTGGATCTCGAACTCCTCGACCGCGTCGAGCTCCAGGAACTCGGCCTCGGGCGAGCGGTTGCGGCGCGCCGCGCGGTCGACGTCGTCGTGCTCCACCAGGTCCCAGACCTGCAGATGGCAGACGAGCTGATCCGGGTTGTCCGGCAGGGACGAGCGCACCACCGTGAACAGCAGCCGGTCGCCGGAGTCGGAGCGCGCCTCGTAGACCGGCCGCCGCATGCCGCGCAGCCGCTTGACCCGCGTGCCGCCACCCCAGTGCCCTTCCCGCAGACGCAGCAGCGCTTTCCGGACCCGCGCGCGTACACCGGGGGCGCTCTGGCGTAGCCGGCGATACAAGTCGGGATGCAGGAGCACCGGAAACATCGTGCGCAGCTCCATTCAACGGTATGCCTGTCAGGGAAAGGCATGACCAGGAATGAGCAGGATTGTAAGCCCGGGGAGGGTTTTCGTCCAAGCGAAACGCCTGTGAGCCTCCGGAAAGGCGGAACGAGCGTCCGGAAGAAGGAGGCTGGAAAGGCGAAGGGGACCGGAAAGCTCCGGTCCCCTCGAAAACTTGACACGCACGACCGGCCGGGCCGTGGTGACGGAAGGGGGGTACCGCGGGGCGTGACTTCCGCCGTGAGGCCCCCATGAACCGGCAGCGGACGCGAACCGGCGGGGCCTCGGGAGGCTTCGGTCGCCTCGGGCGACCACGACGAGGTAGTTATACACCAATGAGCATCTGTATGGAATAGCAAAATCCAACTGCGTCTGTGGAAGGGAGCCACCACCCCGGGGCCAACCCCCTCCTCCTCCATCTATATAGATATAGATGGGGGCGATCCACCTCTCCCGGGCGTCCTGCCCCCACACCTGATACATTCCGGCCCATGGGAGAGCGCTCCGCGGCGTGGTCTCGCCGCATCCGGGCGTGGGTCCGTTCCCTCGACTTCGCCCTCGCCCGCCGTTTCGGCCTGGCGACGCGCGAGGACCGCGTCTTCTACGCGTTGATCGGGCTCATGGGGGTGATCGCCGGCCTCTTGGGCGCGGCGGTCCACGCATTGATCGACATCCTCCAGGCGCTGCTCTGGCGCTCGCCGGGGCCGGTGGTGGAGGCGGCGCGAGAGGTGCCGCGGTGGCTGGTCGTGGCCGCGCCAGCGACCGGCGGCGTCCTGGTGGGGCTCATCGCCTGGGCCTTCCGCCGGCAGGTGGGGGGCGGCGGCATGGCGGCGCTCATCGAGGCGGTGGCGCTGTCGGGGGGCAAGGTGCCGCCGAAGCCGGTGCTCGCCAACGCGCTGGCGGCCGTCGCCACGGTCGGCAGCGGCGGCTCGCTGGGGCGCGAGGGCCCGATGATCCGGCTGGGCGCCATGATCTCCTCCTGGCTGGCGTCGCGGCTGGGGCTGCCGCCGCACCGGCTCAAGATCCTCATCGGCTGCGGCGCCGCGGCGGGCTTGGCGGCGGCCTACAACATCCCGGTGGGGGGCGCGCTGTTCGCCATGGAGGTCATCCTCGGCAACTTCGCGCTGGAGATCTTCGGCCCCATCGTCGCCTCCTCGGTCATCTCGACCCTGATCTCACGGGCGCTCTCCGGCAACGTGCCGCTCTATGCCGCTCCCGGTTATGCCCTGGTCAGCGGCTGGGAGATCCTCCATTACATGGCGCTGGGCGTGCTGTGCGGAGGCCTTTCGGTTGTGTTCATCCTGGGGGTGCGGTGGGGGCGCCGCCTCTTCGGCTCGCTTCCCCTGCCCGGGCCCTTCAAGCCGGTCCTCGGGATGACGCTCCTCGGGTTGATGGCGCTCTGGGTGCCGCACGTGCTGGGTGGCGGGCACGAGGCCATCAACTTGGCGCTCCAGGGGGAGTTGCGGTTGCCGGAGAGTCTGGCTCTGCCGCACCAGTTCACCATCGCGATGCTCCTCGGCCTCGCCGCCGCCAAGCTCCTCGCCACCGCCCTGACCGCGGGCAGCGGCGGCGCGGGGGGGCTGTTCACCCCCTCCCTCTTCGTCGGCGCGCTGGTCGGCGGCGCCTACGGCTACTGGGCCCACTCCCTCTGGCCGGAGATCGCCTCGCCCTATGGCGCCTACGCGGCGGTGGGCATGGCGGCGATCCTCGCGGGAACGAGCCACGCGCCGCTCTCCGCCATCCTCATCCTCTTCGAGTTCACCGGCAACTACGACCTGATTCTTCCGCTGATGGTGGCGTCGATTCTGTCGAGCGTGGTGGCGCGCAAGCTGCGGCGCTACTCCATCTATACCGAGACGCTCCGCGGCAAGGGGGTCGAGCTCCCCTGGCGCATGGAGGAGGCGGTGCTCGCCGGGCTCAAGGCGGAGGACCTGGTGCGCGCAGACCCGGAGGTGCTGCGGCCGGGCGACAGCTACCGCCAGGTGGTGGACCGCTTCCTCGGCTCCCGGCGCCAGCGCCTCTTCGTCGTCGATCCTGCCGGCGAGCTCCAAGGGGCGATCTCGCTGCACGACATCAAGGGGGCGCTGGAGCACCCGGAGAGCCTGCCCGCGGTCGTGGCCCACGACCTCATGCTGCCGGTGGGGCAGGTGGTCCGGGAGGGCGAGCGGCTGCACCGCGCCACCGAGTACTTCGCCAAAAGCGACTTCGAGCGGCTGCCGGTGGTGGACGCCGCCGGGCGCTTCCTTGGCGTCCTCGCCAAGCGGGACGTGCTCGCGGTCTACGCGCAGGAGGTGCTGGGCCGGCCGGCGCTGCTCGCCACCTATGTCTCGAGCAACGATTCGCAGACCAGCCGCCAGTACGTGGAGCTCCCCCCCGACTTCTCCTTGCGCATGGTGCCGGTGCCGCCGGAGCTGGTGGGTAAGACCCTGGCCGAGGCGAGCCTCCCCCAGACCCTGGGCGTCCGCATCCTCGACGTCGACCGTGCTGGCGGCGAGGCGATCCTCCCCGGCGCCGAGACCGTGCTCCTGGCCGGGGACATCCTGACTCTGCTCGGCCCCACCGTCACGCTGGAGGAACTGATGGCCGGCCGGCTCCCCGTCGTACCGGCCGCCCCTGCCGCCGCCGCGGCGCCAGCGCCAGGGGCCGGCGCCGGAGTGGAGTAGAGAGGATGGCGGAGGAAGAGAGGCCCTCGGCGAGGGACCGCCGGCGGTTGGCCGATCTCGCCGTGCCGCCGGGGCTCTGCGCCACCTGCGAGCACCTGCGCCTGGTCGCCTCGAAGAGGAGCGTCTTCGTCCGCTGCGGCCTGGCTGAGACCGATCCCGCGTTCCCGCGCTACCCACCTTTGCCGGTGCGGGCCTGCTCCGGCTGGCGGCCGGCGACTGTTTCCGGGGAGAGGGCCTGAAAAGGCCGGGGGCCCCTGAGGGCCCCCGGGTACTAGGGAGATTGCCGGACGATCCGGCTTAGTACAGGGCGTTGATCGCGTTGATGTCGTCGGTCGCGAGCGAGGCCGGACCGTTGTTGCAGTAGCTGACCGACGGGTACATCGTGGCACCGCTGGTGCTGCTGTGGCCGAGGCCCAGCATGTGGCCGACCTCGTGCACCATGACGGCTTCGGTGTACATCTCGCTGGAGCAGGACTCACCCAGCGAGGCCCAGGCATAGGACCGGTTGGTCACGATGTCGGCGTCGGTGATGCGATAGGTGCCGTTGCTCCGCCGGACGTAGTAGCCGGTGAAGGTGGCGGCCAGGCAGGAGCCGCCGCAGGCGCCCGTGGGGTCCGTGAAGTTGAGGTACGGCCGGCCGTCGCCCAGGGCGAAGCCGGAGATCGAGCCCACCACCGCATTGACGCGGGTGCCGGAGCCGGCGCCGTTCCAGGCGGAGTTGATGGCGTTGCGGGTGCGGGTGCGGCCGAGGTCGCCGTCGGTGATGCTGGAGTTGCCGCGGTTGTCGACGACGAGAGTGGGCACGCCGTCCCAGGTCCGGCGCGGGCTGAGCAGGACGTACGCGGAAAGGCTACCCGCAGTCAGGCAGAGGATGAGGAGCAGGCTGACAAAAACCGTTCTCTTCATGATCCAGGTTCCATTCCTTAGAAGTTACTGGGTCAGGAGCCCGGCGCGCGCCGCCGTGGTCCGGATCTGGTCCTTGAGGGAGTCGACGGGCATCGCCTGCTGGCGCGGGCCCGGACGGCCGTCCTTGGTCAGGAGATGAGCGCCCAGGTCGAGCGTCGGGACCGCGATCTCGCGGCCGGCCTTGTCCTGACGGATCCGGAAATGACCCTGCTGATACCCCGCGACCCGCATCGCACCATCCTTCTCGGGCTCGAGGAAGAGAATCACCTTCTCATTGACTTTGAACTTGGGGAAGCCGTGGGCCTCGACATAGAAGTCGCCCACCATGCCGCCGAAGGTCTGCACCGCCACGACCGAGGGGACGTTGCCCACGATCTTGTCGTGCACCTCGACCAGAGCCTCGGTCATCACGACCGAGCCGGTGGGATCCCAGAACGAATTGATCTGGATGACCTTGCCCTGGATGACCGCTGCCGAGCCCTGGACGAGCTCGCCCTGGTCCAGCGCCAGGAAGGTCGACGCTCCAGCCGGGACGATCCCGAGACCTACCGCCAAGAGAGCCATGAACATCAGACGCCTCATGCAACCTCCTTGTCCTACCAAAGGACGCGAAGCAAAGCCACCGACTATCGGCAGCTTTAGAAACGATGTTAAGACGCCAACGCTTAGGCACCGTCGTGGATAAACCCCCGGTGCCAGTCTCAGAGCCGGTCGCCGCTTACCGAGCCGGCGGCCAACTAAAACTTCGGATCTCTCGGCCCCTCCCGCCACCCCACTGGGTCCTACGAAAAGCCTTCTACTTGAGGTGGTGCACGAGACCGGGACCGCGTGACAAGTTTTTTCAGAAAAATTCACCCCCGCGACACCGCGGCGCCCCAGCGCGCCAGCGGATACCCCGAACGGTGTATCCTCCCGGGCATGAGGTGCCGCCTGCCGCTCCTGGCTCTCCTGCTCCTGGTCCCCCTGGCCGTCCCCGCCCAGCCACCCGAGGAGCCGGAGACCCCTGCCCCTCCGCGCCGCCCCTCCTCCGCGCCGACGTGAAGCGGCTGACCCGGCGAGGGCGCGCCGCTCCGGGGGAGCGGCCTGGATTCCAGATGGACCTTCTCGGGGCGCTTCGTGAACACGGAGCTGGAGCGCCCGCGCTGGCGCTCCACCCTCAACTACAGCGTCAGCCCCCGGCTGCAGGTGGGAATCGAGTACAACCCGGACGCCAAGGAGGTCGGGCCGCTCCTCACCTGGTTCCTGCTGACGGAAGAAGAGCGCCGCCCCGCGTTGTTCCTGGGGACGAGCTCGGACCGGATCGGCTCGCCGGAGGGGAAGCAGTCGTACTACCTGACCGCCTCCAAGGGGCATCCGGAGTGGCCGGTCTCGGCCTATGTGAGCCTGAATTACTCGGAGTGGGACGGAGGCTTCAACGTCCCGTTCGGGGCGAACGTGGAACTGGGCCGGGGGTTCTCGTTGCAGCCGATGTACGACGGGCAGCGGTCGCACCTGCTGCTCAACTACGACCGTGAACGCTATGGGGTGTCCCTCCTCTGGGTCTGGCTGGAAGAGGCGGGCCTCTCCTTCAATATGAGGTTCTGAGATGAGACAGCGAGCCGCGACCTTTCTGTGCCTGCTCCTGACCCTGCTGATCCTGCCGTCCGTCATTGGCTATGCCGCCGATGCGCCGAAGAGCGCCGTCTGCCCCGTCTGCCGGGTGCACGAGGGGGAGTCCGAACCGGAGGCGGTCAAGGCGACCAGCGTCCACAAGGGCGAGACCCACGGCTTCTGCTCGGCGGAGTGCAAGAAGAAGTTCGACGAGTACCCGGAGGCCTACCTGCCGCCGGTGCTGCCGCGCCCCGTGCCGGCGTTCACGGTCAAGACCCTCGACGGCAAGGAGGTCTCCTTCCAATCGCTGGCCGCGGGCAAGCCGGTCCTGGTCGACTTCTGGGCCACCTGGTGCGCGCCCTGCGTCACCGCGATGCCGGAGCTGCAGCGGCTGCACCAGCGGCACGCCGCCAAGGGCTTCTCGGTCGTCGGCATCTCGATCGACGAGGAGCACGACAAGGCGAAGTCGTTCGCCCGCAAGAAGAAG
>DASPJI010000024.1:0-4410 GCA_035628695.1 Thermoanaerobaculia bacterium
GGTGGGTCCGTAGACGTGGAGCAGCCGAGCCGGAGGCCGGCCGTTGGTGACGAGGGCGCGAACGGCGGCCGCGTCCACCGCCTCGCCGCCGAACAGGAGGTCGCGGAGCGGGGCGAAGATCCCCGGCTCCTCGCGCGAGAGCTGCTGGAAGAGGGCTGTCGTCAGGAAGAGGGTGCCCCCCTCCCACTCGCGGAGAAGGCCGGCCAGCCGGGCCGGAGACAGCAGCAACTCCCGCGGCACCCCCACCAGGGTGGCGCCGCACAGGAGGGCACCCCAGACTTCGAACGTGGCCGCGTCGAACGACGAATTCGACGCCTGGAGCACCCGGTCCCCCGGCCCGAGGCGGACGTAGTCGGTATCCAGCACCAGACGCGCCACCGCCCGCTGCGGCACCGCCACCCCTTTGGGCCTGCCGGTCGAGCCGGAGGTGTAGATGACGTAAGCCAAGTGATCCGGCCCGGCCGAGCCACGCGGGAGCGCCTCGGCCCCTTCACGGTATGCGTCCGCCCCCTCCTCCAGAGGGAGCACCGCCGCGCCGTGCACGGGCAGGCGGCCCAGAAGGCGCGGCTCGGCGAGGAGCACAGGGACGCGCGCGTCGTCCAGCAGCAGGGCCAGCCGTTCGCCGGGATAGGAGGGGTCCAGGGGGACGTACGCGCCGCCGGCCTCCAGGATGCCCACTAGCCCCACCACCATCTCGGCGGAGCGCTCGGCGAAGAGGCCCACCGGAACCTCGGGGGCGACTCCCAGCCGGCGCAGGCATCCGGCGAGCAGGCGGGCCCGGCGGGCGAGCTCGCCATAAGTCAGCGACCGCTCGTCCCAGGCCACCGCGACGCTGTCAGGGCACGCCGCGGCCTGCGCGGCGAATAGCTCGGCGATCGACCTGTCCCGGGGGTAGGCCGTCGTCGTGTCGTTCCACTCCAGAAGGAGCTGCTGGCGCTCCGTCGCCCGGAGCAGGAAAAGATCCGAAAGGCGCGCCCCCGGGGCGGCCGCCAGCAGGCTACCCAGGTGGCCCAGCATGCGGTCGATGGTGGCGGCATCCCACAGGTCGCGGTCGTACTCGAGATTCGCGGCGAGCCCACCCTCCACTTCCTCCAGCGACAAGGTGAGCTCGAACTTCGCCGTCTCTCCCGGAACCTCGAAGGGAACCAGGGTGAGGCCCGGCAAGGAGAGGCCGCCGCCGCGGGCATTCTGGAGGGCGAAGAGGACCTGGAACAGAGGCGTGCGTGCCCGCCGGCGCTCCGGCGCCAGCTCCTCCACCAACTTCTCGAACGGCAGGTCCTGGTGCGCGAAGGCGCCCAGGACCACGGAGCGGACGCGCTCCATCAGCTCGGGGAACGTCGGGTCGCCCGACAGGTCCACCCGCAGGGGTAGGGTATTTACGAAGAAGCCGATCAGCTCTTCGACCTCTTCACGGTGCCGGCCGGCCACGGGCGTTCCCACCACCAGGCCGGACTGGCCGCTGATGCGGTGGAGCAGCACCATCCAGGCCGCCAGGAGGACCATGAAGGGTGTCTTCCCGGGCGGGATTTCCAGACGCACCGCCAGGAGCGCTGCGCGTGTGCCTCCCCGGCCCCCCGGTGCCGTAGCGCGGGACCGGTCGGTGGGCAACTCGAGCACCGGCGGCGCGCCCATCAGCCGCTCGCGCCAGTAGGCGATCTGGGTCTCCAGCGCCTCCCCCGCGAGATGCGACCGCTGCCAGAGAGCGAAGTCGGCGTATTGGATCGGCAACTCGGGGAGCGGCGACGAACGGCCGGCGGAGAACGCCTCGTAGAGCGCCCCCACCTCCCGGATCAGAACCCCCACCGACCAGCCATCGCTCACGATGTGGTGCAGGGTGAAGAGGGCGGCGTGCTCCTCCCCCGACATACGGAGCAGCGCGGCGCGCAGCACCGGTCCGCGGGCGAGATCGAAAGGACGGAGCGCCTCCTCGCGCGCCAGGCGCAGAGCCTCGCCGTCCCGAACGTCCGTCGGAAGGCCGCCGAGGTCCACCAGAGGGAACGGCACTCCTGCAGCCGGCTCGGCGATCTGTACCGGCCGGCCTTCCACGGCCGCGAAGCGGGTGCGGAGCGAGGCGTGCCGGCGGACGATCTCCTCCAGGCTGGCAGCCAGCGCCGGGAGGCCCAGCCGGCCGCTCAGCCGGAGCGCCGCGGGGATGTTGTAGGCCGGAGAGCCGGGCTCGAGCTGGTCGAGGAACCAGAGCCGCTCCTGGGCGAAGGAGAGGGGTTGCGGGCCTCCGGCAGTAGAGGCGAGAGGCTCGATGGCCGCGAGCGCCGTCGCCGCGCTCTCGCGCCTGTAGCCCCGCCTGTAGCCCAGCAACTCGGCAACCTGACGAGTGAGGTCCCCCAACAGGTCCTCGCGCTCCTCGCCGCGCCAGCTCTCCGCCACCGCCGGATCGACTCCTGAGTGCTGGTGGAACTTGACGTCCCCGAGCATGCGGGACTCGGCATGGATGCCGTCTGTCATCCTCCGCTCGCGGTTCTCGTAGGGACGGGCCATGGCGGGCTCGAAGCCGATCCCCAGGCGGGCGCAGAGACGGCCGAGGACGCCTTCCGGATCGCGCACCAGGTCCTCGAAGCGGATGAGCATCTGCCGCTCCGCCGGTACCCCGGCCAGGAAGTCGGTGATGTTCTGATGGCTCACCACCCAGATCAGCTCCGCCAGCTCACGGCGGGAGAAGTCGTGCTCCTGGCGGAAGAAGATCTGGTCGAGCTTGGCCTCGATGAAGGAGCGGATCATGCCGCAGGGGTGGCGGGCCAGGTGGATGTAGAAGGGCTCGCCGAGCTCCCGCTCCGCCCGCTCCAGAACCTCGGAATCCAGCGCGTAGGAGGGTGTCTTGTCCACCAGGAGCCTGTCTCCCAGCCACTCCTGGAGAGCACGGTACATCTCCAACGTGGAGCGGTCGTCGCGCTCGAATCCGGCGACGATCTCGCCGGCCTCCCCGGCGTCCAGCCCCCGGACCTCCATGACCGCCCGCACCAGCCCCTCCAGCCAGAAGGCGTCACGGCCGGTGAAGGCGGCCTTGCGGTCGCCCATGGTCTCGAACGACAGGAGCTCCAGCTCGGGCGGCGCGAACAGCCGCGGATGCCCGGCGAGCATCACCCGCAGCAGCGTCGACCCCGAGCGCGGGGGCGAGAGGACGAAGACGGGTGGACGGCTCACGCGCGCCTCCGAGACGAGAGGGGCCGGATCAACTGCCTCATTCTCTCGACCTTATCCACGTCGACCCGCGCCTCTGACATGGCGGCCAAGGCGGGCACGGGCTTCTCTCCCAGAGACTCCCTTCCCCAGACCCGGGCTACGGCCTCCCGATGCTGCGCGATCAGGTAGTCCGACAGACCGGCGACCGTGGGCGCGTCGAAGATCGTCACCACGTGGACTATCTCCCCCAGCTCACGCTGCAGGCGGTTGATCAGGATCGCGCCGCTGATCGAATTGCCGCCGAGAGCGAAGAAGTCGTCGTGCCGGCCGACGCGCTCCCTGCCCAGAGCCTGCCGCCAGAGGCCGGCCAGGTAGTGCTCCAGGGGTGTGACCGGCTCCTCGTAAGCCGGGCCACCGACTTCCTCCTCGGCCGGGCGGGTCGCGGCCAGCGAACGCCGGTCCACCTTGCCGTTGGCCGTGAGGGGTAGCGACTCGAGCACCACCAGGGCGGCGGGGAGCATGTAGTCGGGCAGCCACGAGGTCAGATAGCTGCGAAGAGGGGCCAAGGCCAGAACGCCGGTCCCCTCCTCCACCGGCCTGGGGACGACGTAGGCCACGAGCCGGCGCTGATCGCCGGGGCCTCCCGGACCGTCCCCCGCCAACACCACGGCCTGGCGCACCCGGGGGTGCCGCAGCAGCGCCGCCTCGATCTCCCCCGGCTCGATGCGGAAGCCACGGATCTTGATCTGATGATCGATCCGCCCGAGGAACTCAAGGTCGCCATCCGGCCGGTAGCGCGCCAGATCGCCCGTCCGGTAGAGCCGCTCGCCAACCCCGCCGCTCCACCCATCTGGAAGGAAGCGGACCGCGGTCAGGTCGGGCCGGCCCAGATAGCCCCGCGCGAGCCCGGCACCGCCGACATGGATCTCCCCCGGTGCTCCTACCGGCACCGGCTGCCCATGCCCATCCAGCACATAGAGCCGCAGATCCGGGATCGCCGCGCCGATCGGGCTGCCGCTCCCCTCCCGCAGATCGGTCCCACCGAGGCGCCGCCACGTCACGTGAACCGTCGTCTCGGTGATCCCATACATGTTCACGAGGGATGGCCGCTCCTCTCCATGGCGCCGGCACCAGGGCGACAGGGCCGCGGGCTCCACCGCTTCGCCGCCGAAGATCACCAGCCGCAACGGCGCCGTCTCCTCGGCCGTCTCCTCGGCCTGCGCCAGCACTCCGAACGCGGAAGGGGTCTGGTTGAGCACCGTCACCCCCTCG